>JAGDAL010000326.1 GCA_017959525.1 Lachnospiraceae bacterium
ATTTTATTCTTCCTACCCATAGTAAGACGGTTTATGAAACCTCTGCAGGCTACAAGGAATTGCACCTGTTTGAGGGGGCAGGCCATGCGGAAAGCGCTATTGTTCGCCCGAAAGAGTATGAACAGGTCTTGGAAGTGTTTTTACAGACCATTGGCTATTTGGATGCAAAATAAGAGCGCTTGCAAATAGTGATTTTTTTACCGGAATATGGTAAAGTTTTTCTTAGTGTTTATTAGGAAAAGGATAGAAAAATGAAAAAAGATTTCTCACAAGTGAAGCGTGTCGTTATTAAGATTGGGTCGAATTCCCTCACACATCCGAATACCGGCCGATTGGATTACATTAAGATTGAACGGTTAGCCATGGAGTTATCCGATTTGCGCAATCGTGGATTGGATGTGTGTCTGGTATCCTCCGGTGCGATTGCCGTTGGCCGTCAGATGTTAGGCGTTCATCAGCGCCCGGATACCATGCCCGAGAAGCAGGCCCTTGCGTCTGTGGGACAGGCCAGACTGATGGGGATTTATCAGAAGTATTTTACCCAGTATACCCAGACTGCGGGACAGGTTTTGATGACCAAGAATACCATTTTGGATAACGTCTCCCGTAAGAATGCGGAGAATACCTTTGAGCAGCTGTTTTCCATGGGTGTGATTCCGGTTGTGAATGCCAACGATACCGTATCAACCTACGAGATTCAGTTCGGTGATAACGATACCTTGTCTGCCATTGTATGTTCCTTGGTGCATGCGGATTTACTCATTCTGTTATCCGATATCGACGGATTGTATACGGACAACCCTAGATCCAATCCGGATGCCAAATTTGTTCCATATGTGGAGCGATTGGACGAGGAGACGATGTCCATGGGCTCTTCCGATACCGGTAGTGATATCGGAACCGGCGGTATGGAGACCAAGCTGCGTGCAGCCTCCATTGCTACCGCATCCGGAGCAGATATGATCATTGCCAACGGCAAGGACGTTTCTATCATTCATCGCATTTTTGAGAACGACTACAAGGGAACTTTGTTTGCTGCCAACTACGATGAAGATTTCTATATCGTAGATATGATTGAGGATCGCATTGGATAATCAAACTTTACGTAACAATATGCGCCAATGGCGGGAGCGCCTATCGGCGGAGGATGTGGTACATAAGTCCTATGCTGTGATGTCGCATCTGCAGGACTATTTCCTTATCAGGGACGACTATGATGGATACTTGTGCTATTATCCGACCCGTGGAGAAGTGGATTTGCGTCCGTTATATGGGAAGCTTCTACAGAGCGGGGCGAATCTGTATTTTCCGGTGACCGGGGACGATGGAATCCATTTTTATCGGGTGCAGTCCTTGTCGGACTTTGCGGAAGGTCGCTTTGGCATTCTAGAGCCGGTATCCATGGAACTGTTAGAATCGACGGCTCGGACGCTGGCATTTACCCCTGGCCTTTGTTTTTCGAAGAGTGGAGAACGGTTGGGATTTGGCGGCGGATACTATGATCGCTTTTTTGCGGCACATCCGGAAGTGACTCAGGTTGGGATCTGTTACGACGAGCAGTTATCGGATGAAATTACCGTAATGGATTGGGATATTGCCATGCAGTATGTGGCGTGTGAATCCGGGATTTTTACAAATCTATAGTTTGGAGTTTTTTATTGTATGGAATTTATGAATTTGGATACCATTGATCTTAGCTTATCTGCACCGACAGAAGAGCCGGATCGACAGTATTACTATATGGCCCTTGCCAAGAAAAAAGTGGCAGAGTTAGCGAAGCAGGTAGGACATGCGCTTACCGCTCACGTAACCACCTTCGGTTGCCAGATGAATGCCAGAGATTCCGAGAAGTTGGAAGGCATTTTAAAGCAGGTTGGCTATGAGCTGGTGGACCACGAAGAGGCGGATTTCGTTATCTATAATACCTGTACTGTTCGTGAGAATGCCAATAATAAGGTATATGGCCGTTTGGGCTATTTACATAGCCAGAAGGACAAGAATCCACACCTGATGTTTGCCCTTTGCGGATGCATGATGCAGGAGCCGGAAGTGGTGGAGAAGCTCCAGGAGAGCTATCGCTTTGTGGATTTGATCTTCGGTACCCACAACCTTTATAAATTCGCGGAATTACTCTGCGATTCCCTGGATTCCGACCGTATGGTCATTGATATTTGGAAAGATACGGATTTGATCGTAGAGAACCTTCCGGTAGAGCGGAAATATGCCTTCAAGTCCGGCGTCAATATTATGTTCGGCTGCAATAATTTCTGCAGCTACTGTATCGTTCCTTACGTCCGCGGACGGGAGCGAAGCCGCAAGCCACAGGAGATTCTCCGTGAAATTGAGCGCTTAGTAGCAGATGGTGTCAAAGAAGTTATGCTGTTGGGTCAGAACGTCAATTCCTACGGGAAAAATTTAGAGCCGAAGGTGACTTTTGCGGAACTTTTAGAAGAAGTGGATCGGATTCCGGGATTGGAGCGCATTCGTTTTATGACCTCTCACCCGAAGGATTTATCCGATGAACTGATTGCGGTTATGGCAAAGAGCAAGAAGATTTGCCATCACATGCATCTGCCGTTGCAGACCGGTAGCAACCGCCTGCTGCAGGAGATGAACCGCCACTACACCAAGGAGCATTATTTGGAGTTAGTCGATAAGCTGCGTGTTGCCATTCCGGATATTGCAATTACAACAGATATCATTGTCGGATACCCGGGTGAGACGGAAGAAGATTTCCAGGACACCATGGATGTGGTAAATCAGGTAGAATATGACAGTGCCTTTACTTTTATTTATTCCAAGCGTACCGGAACACCTGCTGCCAAGAAAGATGATCAGATTCCGGAAGACGTGGTGAAGGATCGTTTTGACCGTCTCTTAGAAGTGGTTCGTCGGGACGGACAGAAGCGTGCCGAGAGCTATACCGGTTCTATTCAGCGCATTTTGATTGAGCAGATCAATGAGCAGGATGCAAGCCTGGTAACCGGACGTATGGATAACAACTCCGTGGTACATGTACCGGGAGATGCGTCTATGATTGGAACCTTTGTAGATGTTAAATTAGTGGAATGCAAAGGATTTTACTATATCGGTCAGATGGTATAAGCCACTGGCTCTAAGATAAGGGGATATTATGAAGCACAAAGTTGCTTATATGGGAGTATTCGTCGCACTGGCTATGATTCTGTCCTATGTGGAATCACTGTTGCCGTATTTCTTCTCGGTACCCGGTATGAAGCTTGGCCTGACCAATGTTTTGGTGGTCATCGCCTTATATTTCTGGGGGCCGAAGGAAGCGTTTTGTATTAACCTGGTCCGCATTATTTTAATGGGACTGTTATTCGGTAACGGCGTCGGCTTTGCTTACAGCTTAGCCGGAGGAATTACCAGTTTCGTTGCGATGTACCTCTTCAAAAAAATCGAAGGACTACATGTGATTTTCGTCAGTGCTGCCGGCGGCATCTTCCATAATGTGGGACAGGTGCTGATTGGAAGTATTCTGGTGGCCAATTGGACGTGGCTGTTTTATACGCCGTTTCTTTTGGCCGGTGGTATCTTTACCGGAAGCATTGTGGGACTCATCAGTGCGCTGGTATTGTCGCGACTGAAGACCATTTCATCCATTCCAAAGGAGTAGAGCATGTACGCATATATAGAAGGAACCCTGGCTTTTTTAGAGGAAGACCGCGTGGTCGTTGATGCCGGGGGCATTGGATATGAAATTATGATCGGACAGCGGGATTTGGTGGCCATCGAGGGTATCGGTTCCCACGTTCGTCTGTATACCTATTTTCAGGTAAGCGAGAACGGTATTGGATTATACGGCTTCTTACAGTACGAAGATAAGAAGTTTTTTGAGAAGCTGATTTCCGTCAACGGCGTTGGACCGAAGGCCGGACTTGCCATTCTTGGAACCCTTTCCGTGAACGATTTGAAGTTTGCCATTCTCGGAGAAGATGAGAAGGCAATTACCAAGGCGCCGGGGGTAGGCCCGAAATTGGCAAAGCGCATTATCCTTGATTTGAAGGATAAGGTGGACCTGGCAGAAGCGTATGAGAGCAGACGCTCTGAGAGTACCAGTGATCACATCACCTCTATTAAGAACGATGTGATGATGGCGTTGACCGCCCTTGGCTATTCTTCTTCCGATGCACTAAAAGCCTTGTCTATGGTGGAAATTACGGAAGAGATGACAGAAGAAGACTTACTCAAAGCGACATTGCGTAAGATGAATGTATAAAGGACAAAAACGTTATGGAACGACGAATCATTACCGGTGGCAAGCTTACGGAAGATGCCAAGAACGATAATGTGCTGCGTCCGCAGACCTTGGATGACTATGTAGGTCAGGAAGCAGTCAAAGAAAATTTAAAAATCTATATTCAGGCGGCAAAACAGCGTGGAGAGTCCTTGGATCATACCTTGTTTTTCGGCCCTCCGGGCTTAGGTAAGACGACGTTAGCCGGTATCATTGCCAACGAGATGAATGTCCATGTGAAGATTACCTCCGGTCCGGCCATTGCCAAGACCGGTGAGATGGCAGCGATTTTAACCGGCTTATCGGATGGGGATATTCTCTTTATCGATGAGATTCACCGTCTGAACCGCCAGGTAGAAGAGATGTTATATCCTGCCATGGAAGACTTTGCAGTGGATGTGGTCATCGGTAATGCAGGACCGCAGGCCAAGTCCATTCGGTTGGATTTACCACATTTTACTTTGATCGGTGCAACCACAAGAGCCGGTCTTTTATCCGCACCGCTGCGGGATCGCTTCGGTGTTATCAGCCATTTGGAATTCTATCAGCCGAAGGAATTGCAGGAAATCATCATCAAATCCGCCGGCAAGCTGGGTGTGACCATTGATGCGGACGGAGCATACGAATTGGCCCGTCGCTCCAGAGGAACGCCACGTTTGGCGAACCGTTTGTTGAAGCGGGTCCGTGATTTTGCGGAAGTGAATTTTGACGGTCATATCACCAAGGAAGTGGCAGCCAAGAGTTTGGATCGCTTGGATGTGGATTCCATGGGACTGGATAACAATGACCGGAAGATGTTACTGATGATTATGGATAGTTTCGGCGGTGGCCCGGTTGGTTTGGATACGTTGGCCGCATCTTTGGGGGAAGATGCAGGTACCATTGAAGACGTGTACGAGCCGTACCTGGTACAGAACGGATTTATCCATCGTACACCGAAAGGACGTGTGGTAACGGACCTTGCGTATGAGCATTTCCATCGCCCGATTCCTTCGGAAAAATAGCACAAATTCTATTGTGTTTATACTTTTTTGTAGATATAATAATATCATGTTTGAAATTTCGCCTGGGAGGGAGTATACATGTCAGCCAAGAAGAGTGCTGAGGTATTAATCGGAGGTAAGGTTTATACCTTAAGCGGTTACGAAGAAGAAGAATACCTGCAGAAGGTTGCTGCTTATATTAACAACAAAATCTCTGAATTTGATTCCATGGAAGAGTTCCGTATTTTTCCTGCCGATATGAAAGCCACTTTGGTGGAGCTTAATATTGCGGATGATTACTTCAAGGCGAAGGCGCTGGTAGACAAGTATGAGAGCGATATGGAGTTACGGGATAAGGAACTCTATGATTTGAAGCATGACTTGATTTCCGATCAGGTTCGTGTGGAAGCGTTGGAAGAGCAGGTGCGCAACCTTGAGAACGAAAAGAAGGACTTGTTACTTGCGAAAGCCAAGTTGGAGGCGTCCTTGGAAGAAACCTTGCTTGGTTCTTTGAAGGGAAGCGATGAAGCTTCCGGTTTTTAATAGGTGATGTGAGGGACAGTCGGACTGTCCCTTTTTTCATGTTGAGGTTATAGAATGAGTAAACTTGGATTAGAAGTATTGGCACCGGCCGGTGATCCGGAGATTTTTACCAGGGTCATCGATGCGGGTGCGGATGCTGTATATTTTGGCGGTTCGGCTTTTGGAGCCAGAGCCTATGCAACGAATTTTACCTTAGAAAGCGCCGAGGCGTCGATTCGATACGCCCACGCCAGAGGCAAGAAGGCGTATTTGACCGTGAATACGCTTTTGAAAAATCTGGAAATGGAAAAAGAGTTGTATCCTTATCTGAAGTCCTATTATGAGATGGGATTGGATGCGGTGATTGTACAGGACTATGGTGTGTTTACCATGGTGCGGGATTACTTCCCGGAGTTGGCCTTACATTGCAGTACCCAGATGAGTTTGTGTACGCCGTATGGTGCTTCTTTCTTGCAACAGCAGGGAGCCCATCGTGTGGTTACCGCCAGAGAAATCTCTTTGGCAGAGATTAAGGATATTTATGATGCTACGGGAATGGAGATTGAGACCTTCGTGCACGGAGCTTTATGTGTCAGCTATTCCGGCCAGTGCCTGATGAGCAGTATGATTGGCGGTCGTAGCGGAAACCGTGGTCGCTGTGCCCAGCCATGTCGTTTGAATTACGATGTGACCGATGCAAACGGCAAGAAGATGCGTCTTCCGGGCGCGTATCCCATCAGTCCCAAGGATTTGTGTGGTATTGCCGATCTTCCTGCGTTATCCGAAGCCGGCGTCTATTCTTTGAAGATTGAAGGACGTATGAAGCAGGGCGACTATGCAGAGGGCGTGGTTGCGGTTTATCGTAAATATGTAGATCAATATCTGTCCGATCCGTCTGCACCGTATCAGGTGTAAAAAGAGGATATGGATATTCTACTTGGACTTGGAAACCGGAATGGTTTTACCAACTCCTATTATTACAAGCGCAATGAGACGGAGCTTATTTCCTTTACGGATTCTGCCCATCGCAACCAAAAGCAAAAAAGCGCTGAGAGAAAAGAAAAGCAGCGCCTTCCAATTAAGGGAAGCTTTGTAGCAACTCTTGGAGCACCTATG
>JAGDAL010000327.1 GCA_017959525.1 Lachnospiraceae bacterium
GGATAATATCCTGCCAGGGCAAGAGACAACTGCCCCATACCACCGGTATACACCGCTACATCCTTGCCGTAATCTGCAATGCAGACAACCGGCACGCGTCCGATCAAAACACCCATACCATCTTCGATGAGTGGTGCTTCCATGGTGCCATGCATGCGCTCCAAATCCATCATGGCCCGTCCAATCATATCCTGTGGAATGGTAAGCCGCACCTGATAGTATGGTTCTAGAATCTGTCCCATGCCGGCAACCGCTGCTTTTTTCAAACCTTGTCGCACGGCGCGATAGGTTGCCTGCCTAAAATCGCCACCTTCCGTGTGGTTGATATGAGCTCGACCGCCGATAACGGTTATCTTCACATCGGTAATCGGCGCACCGATTAAGGTACCGCGATGCAGTCGCTCACCCAAGTGGGTTAGAATCAATCGCTGCCAGTTCAGTGCCAAAATATCCTGACTGCAATCACTGGCCAGCTGAATGCCCGCACCGTTTTCCAACGGCTCGATCAACAGATGCACATCCGCATAATGTCGCAGCGGTTCGTAATGTCCCACACCTTCGATAGCTGCGGTAACCGTCTCTTTATATAAAATCTTACCGGGACCAAAGGTCACTACCACGCCAAAGCGGCGCTTGATCTCCTGTTGCAGCACTTCCGTCTGCACCGGTCCCATAATGTTGATATGAATCTCTTTGGTCTCTTCCAACCATTCCACCTGCAGCGCCGGGTCCTCTTCCTCTAACTGGCGCATGTTGGTAAGTAAGGTTGGCAGTGGATAATCCTCCGGCGGAATGACCTGATAGTTCAAAACTGCTTCCATCAAAGGCACATCCGCATCATCGCAAGCACCTAAGCCCTGTCCCGGTTTGGTCTCACTAAGGCCAAGCAGGGTGCAAACCTTGCCAGCGGATGCTTCCGGAAGGCTCTCGTAACGCTCGCCGTTATAGCAGCGGATTTCCGTTACCTTCTCCGTATGCTCTCCGTAGGTAATCTCCTGGCGGTTCTTTAGGCTTCCGCCCACCAGACGCACATGGGTGAGGCGATTGCCGTTTTTGTCCCGTCCGATTTTGAACACTCTGGCACCAAACTCATCGCCATACTCCGGCTCCATGGTGTAATCGCACAGCACCTGCAACAGCTCTTCCACGCCTTCATTTTTCAAAGCAGAACCGAAGACGCAGGGGAAGAATTCCCGGCGTACGATGGCATTGGCCACCATCTCATCAGAGATTGGGGCTCCGTTGGAGTATGCTTCTAAGAGCTCTTCATTTGCCATAGCAAGCTCTTCTAAGACTTCATCACTTCCGGATACCACGCCATCCTTAAGACGCAGTTCTCCCATATCCACAAAATCTCCGTGCAGATTGTCCCGAAGATTCTGTAACAGCTCTTCCTTGGAAGATCTGGCAATATCCATTTTGTTGATAAACAGGAAACAAGGAACCTCATACTCCCGCAACAACTTCCACAGGGTACGGGTATGACTCTGGACGCCGTCCAATCCGCTAATCACAAGGATGGCATAGTCCAGCACCTGCAGAGAACGCTCCATCTCCGCGGAAAAATCCACATGGCCCGGCGTATCCAAGAGGGTCACCGCCAGGTCGCCATAGGAAAAAGCGGCCTGTTTAGAGAAGACCGTAATTCCTCGATTACGCTCGATCTCGGCCGTATCCAGATAGGTATCCTGGTGGTCCACCCGCCCGATTTGGCGGATGGTACCACCATCAAATAATAAGCTTTCCGATAAGGTTGTTTTGCCGGCATCGACGTGTGCAACGATGCCCAACACAATTTCTTTCATCTCTCGTCCCCACTATTCGTAAAAATCTCCGGTGGGAACATCCCCTTGGAGTAAGTACGCTTATACGTTCACGGAGAAGACATATCCCTCATGCGGGCCAAGCTCTCCGCTTAAGATGCCGTGCACCACATCGTGGGCTACCGGCAGAATGGAATGTCCGGAATCATTGGTGACAAAAATCTGCTGAATCTGTCCGTCCGGAACTTCCGCACGCCATGCCGGAATATCCACATGCATCGCGTAGTCGCCACGGTTAATGGCGATAATCATTTTCTGATGACCGGTAAAACGAGCATAACACAAGTAATCCTTGCCGGTCTGCAAGAACAGGAAGGAACCCACCCGCAGCGGCTCATTGAATCGGTGCATGAAAATAATATCTCTATGATAATCGATTAAGTAATAATTCGCATTACCCCATGGATAAGTCCGTCGGTTGTCCGGATCCGTAAATCCTACCACACCGGCTTCATCGCCGTAGTACAGGGTCGGTGCACCCGGCCAGGTCATCTGGATTAAGGCAGCCTCCTTAAAGAGCGCAATATTGATATCCTGTCCTGCCGCCTCGCTTCCCAACTGTGCCACACGACCGACCTTGTGATTGGTTCTGGTCAAAAATCTGGAGTGATCATGATTGGACAACTGGTTCATGGCGCAATACAAAGACGGGGTCAAAAACTCCGTCATGCAATGCTGCATGGTCATCTCAAATCGACGTCCGTCACCTTCCGCTTCCGGCTCATACCGATCCGAATGCTTCTCCATACCGGTCATAAAATAGCTGACCGGCTCCATGAAGGCGTCATAATTCATAATGGTATCCCACTGGTCGCCACCCAACCAGCTGGACGCATCTCCGTAATGCTCCGCTAAAATGATGGCGTTGGGATTTGCTTTTTTTACTGCGTCACGGAACTCTGCCCAGAACTTGTGATTGAATTCCGGGGAATGTCCCAGATCTGCAGCCACATCCAATCTCCAACCATCCGCGTTGTATGGCGGAGATACCCACTTCTTCGCAATGTGCAGGATGTAATCACACAACTTCTGGCTGTTCTCGTAGTTTAACTTCGGCAAGGTATCATGGCCCCACCATCCGTCGTAGGCGTTATTGTACGGCCAATTGCCTTCCGGATAGAAACGGAAGTAATCGTGATACGGACTGTCTTTTGCCACATAGGCGCCCGTCTCGAAGCCTTCCTGTCCTTCGTAGATGCCCTCGCGGTCCAACCACTTATTGAAGGATCCACAGTGATTGAATACACCGTCTAAGATGACGCGAATACCCTTCTCATGGGCTTCTTTTACAAACTCTGCAAAGAATTCATTGGACGCTTCCAGATTCCTCTTGTTCGCCACGCGGGCCTTATA
>JAGDAL010000328.1 GCA_017959525.1 Lachnospiraceae bacterium
ATGTCACCGCTTGGCCAGGCCATGCACATATTTGGACGATTCACCTTGCCGATTATGTGCTTTTTTATTGCGGAAGGATATCGACACACCAAGGATCTGAGGCGCTATATCGGGCGCATGGCAACCTTTGCCATCGTATCGATTCTGCCGTTCTATGTCTTCTTCCACGAAGAGTACGGCTATCGCCAGAATATTATTTTTGACCTGCTGCTGGCACTACTTGCGCTGACCTTGATGGAATATGACCGCATCCATGTGGCATTCCGTATCGCAGGCGTGGGAGCATTGATACTGATATCTGCCTTCATTGGCGGATGGGTGATTATGCCCATTGTCTACGTGCTGATTTTCTACTACAGCCCGAACTTCAAAACGGCGGCCAAGCGATTTGCCTTAGCAACGGTTGTGATGGAAGTGAACCTGATTATCCTGATTCTGATGAACCAGAAGTATCACTTCTCCGGATATGAGTGGACGGTGCAGGAACGATTATATCTTGTGGGCTTTGTTATTGCCTTGATTCCGCTGTATTTCTACAACGGCAAAAAGGGCAGCGAGCGGGTATCTAATTACTTTTTCTATCTGTTCTACCCATGCCACTTTGTGGTGCTTGCCTATATCAAGTACCTGCTGCAGGGCATCAACTGGCAGGAAATCTATATTCACGCGCATATCGTATCCTTAATGATCGGTATCGGACTGCTGTTTTATGTGTTAAAACAGCGGGCATCCAGAGCGCAGGTATCGGTTAGCTTCTTTTTGACCTGGGGCCTTCTGTATGTTTTTGGCTTCCTGTTGGAGATAACTACCCAGGAAGTGGCCGGCGTGTATACGGCTACCAAGGTGCAGTATTTTGCACTGTCCATGGTATTCTTCGCCATGACCTATTGTAATCAGGAGCTTTGCCACGTCAAAATGCCGACCGCCCTCTATGCGGCGCAGGCGGTGGTCACCATGTTTACCATGTACTGCCTCTTTACCTACGAAGAGAACGGTTGGTTCTACTCGGGTATTAGCATTAACGATACCGCAGGCCCGTTCCCGCGAATGGAGATTGAGTCGTACGGCCCGGCCTTCTACGGATTCTTAGTGTATGCGGCGGTGATTTGTCTTATCCATATCGTCATCGGCGTGAATTCCGCCATCCACGGAACCACCACACAGAAGAAGAGACTGCGCCTGCTTTCCTACGCCATGATTGCTATGTGGGGCGCGTATATCATTAAGCCATTGAATATTACCAACGGATATGAGATTCCTGCGCTGTTCATTCCGGTGACCGCCTTCTTTATCTCACAGGCCTTGGTGCGTTATAACTACCTGGATTCCGTTACCGTGAACTTCGGCAGTGCCCTAAACCGCGGACAGACCGGCGTTTTGGTCATCGACCGAAATCATAAGGTGCTCTATCATAACGAATCTATGCATGGATTGTTTGGAGATTTCAAGAAGTTCGATGATGCCTTCAAGATTCCGGATATCGAGCGGGCATTTTCCAAGAAGGTAAGCACCATCGAAGTCAACGGATTTACCTACGAAATGAAGGTAGAACCGGTGTTAGACCAGGGACATCACACGGGAGATATTTTGTGGGTCTTTGATTTAACTAAGCATTATCAGGACTATGACCGGATGGTGGAAACATCCACCCACGACGATCTAACCGGCCTTTACAACCGCCGTTGGATGGAAGAGAAGATTGAAGCCATGGCTTCTAAGAAGGAAAACGGAGCCTTCTACATGCTGGATTTGGATCACTTTAAGCAGGTCAACGACACCTACGGCCATCAGGTGGGTGATATGGCTCTGATTCTGCTGGCTAAGTGCATGAAGACGACCCGAAGCAAAGCGCAAGAGAGCATCATCTTCCCGGCACGTCTGGGCGGAGATGAGTTCTGTATCTATTATCGTGGAGAGAAAAATCCGATTACTTTGGGCGATTATGCCAAGAAATTGATCTATGAATACGACCTGGAGCTGGTGCGAAACGGCTATCCGGGGCTTACATCTCTTTCCATAGGCATTACTATCTTTGATGAGCGAACCTACGAAAAGGCTGAAAAAGTGGACTTTTCCCTGCTTTACCGACAGGCGGATCAGGCGCTGTATCGTGCCAAGGAAGCCTGTCGCAAAACCTATCGCTTTTTTGCAAATTGAATTCTTATGCCCCCAATGCTATGATGATGTAAAGTCATTTTTGCAAAGGGGGCAATGTATTTATGGCAAAAGAGAAGCAGAAGATGGAATTCCGCTACTACGATATTCCGAAGGGGGATTACGTCTTAGCCAAACTAGGCAAGGGCTGGGAGCAGGAATATGGCCTTGGCATGGGGCGGATGCTGCATTTTCATAACTATCTGGAGATCGGTTATTGCTACCCCGGCAGTGGAGAGCTCATCATCGAAGACCGATCTTATCGTTACTCCGAC
>JAGDAL010000329.1 GCA_017959525.1 Lachnospiraceae bacterium
GTAATGGGAAGCCGTGTTTTTTTACCGGGAATGTGTTAAAATGTTCAAAGCTATGTTTATATGAGGAGGAGATTTCCTAATGAAGTATTTCGGAACTGACGGCTTCCGTGGCGAGGCCGGACGTGTATTAACAGCAGATCATGCTTATAAGATTGGTAGATATTTAGGTTGGTACTACAACCAGAATCACAAGGGGCGTATCGTTATCGGTAAGGATACCCGTCGCAGCAGCTATATGTTTGAGTATTCTTTGGTTGCAGGTATTATTGCTTCCGGTTCCAATGCATACCTGTTGCATGTAACCACCACTCCTAGTGTGGCTTATGTGGTACGTACCGAGGATTTCGATTGTGGTGTAATGGTATCCGCATCCCACAATCCATACTATGATAACGGTATTAAGATTATGGACGGTAACGGCCATAAGATGGCGGCTTCCGTTGAGGAAGAGATTGAGCGTTATATCGATGGCGAGATTGATGAGCTTCCTTTTGCAACCGGCGAGGACGTTGGAATTGCAACAGATTATGCCATCGGACGTAACCGTTACATCGGATATTTGATTTCTTTGGCAACCCGTTCCTACAGCGGTAAGCGCATTGGTTTGGATTGCTCTAACGGTAGCTCTTTTAACATTGCCAAGAGTGTATTCGATGCACTTGGTGCCAAGACCTATGCGGTTGCTACCGAGCCAAACGGCTTGAACATCAACAAGGACTGTGGTTCTACCCATATTGAGAACCTGCAGAAGTTGGTAAAAGAGAAAGAGTTGGATGCAGGCTTTGCATTCGATGGTGACGCAGATCGTTGTATCGCTGTAGACAACAACGGCGAGATTATCGATGGTGATTATATCATCTACATCTGCGGTAAGTATTTGAAGAAACACGGCAGACTGGATGGCAACCATGTGGTTGCTACCGTTATGAGTAACCTTGGATTTTTCAAGGCTTGCGATAAGGCCGGCATCGAGTACGACGTTACTACCGTTGGTGATAAGTACGTCAATGAAGATATGGTGAAGAACGGATATGTCATCGGTGGAGAACAGTCCGGACATATCATTTTCTCCCGTCATGCAACCACCGGTGACGGTATCTTAACCGCCATCATGATGATGGAAGTGATGCTGGAAGAGAAGATGTCCCTTTCCGATTTGGCCAGCGGTATGAAGAAGTATCCACAGTTATTAAAGAACGTTCGCGTTACCGACAAGGCTGCGGTTATGAACAATGCTGCAGTGAAGGCTTGCGAAGAAGATATCGCTGCACAGCTCGGCGATGACGGACGTCTTTTACTTCGTGAGAGCGGTACCGAGCCTGTCATCCGTGTTATGGTTGAGGCAACTACCGATGCCATCTGTGAGAAGTACGTGAACCAGATGATTGATGTCATCAAGGCAGAAGGCTTGGCATAAGCAAAGATTCGTGATACAATGGCAAACGCTGTGGCCATTTCAACAATAGCAGTGTCTGGGTTCGAAACCATCCCCAGAATAATAAAAACTAAGGAGTAATTTCATATGGAGAAAAAGAGTTTTCGCAACAGTGCATTATTTCTTGCACAGGCTGGCATGATTGCGGCTATTTACGTTGTATTGACTGTATTTATCAATGCATTCAATCTGGCAAACGGTGCGATTCAGATTCGTTTATCTGAGGCGCTTTGCATTTTGCCTGTATTTACACCAGCTGCAATTCCGGGCCTTTTTATCGGATGCCTCATCAGCAACACCGTAACCGGTTGTGTGATTTGGGACATCGTATTCGGTAGCATCGCTACATTGCTTGGTGCGGTAGGTACTTACCTGCTTCGCAAGACCAAGTTTGTATGCACCCTGCCACCTGTCATTGCCAACATGATCGTGGTACCTTTCGTACTTCGTTATGCTTACGGCGTAGGTGATGCACATTGGTTCTTGGTAGCAACCATCGGTATCGGTGAAGTGATTTCCTGCTGTATCGTAGGAATGATTTTGAAGGCTGTATTGTCTAAGTACCGTTATCAGATTTTCCGCCAGGAAGAGGCTATTTAATTAGAAATACATCAGGGAGTTAAGAATGAGAGAAGTATTGGATTTAATTTCAGAAGAAGTCGTTCGGGCCTTCGAAGCAGCAGAGATTGATTCGAAGTACGCGAAGGTTGGCTTGTCCAATCGTCCGGACTTATGTGAGTATCAGTGTAATGGTGCTATGGCTGCAGCAAAAGAGTACCATAAGGCACCGATTCAGATTGCAACTGCAGTTTGTGAGCATTTATCCAAGAGCGAGATGTTTGCATCCGTAGAGGCTGTGAACCCGGGATTTCTGAATCTGAAATTATCTCCTTCATTCTTGGCTGACTATGTTGCAAACATGGGCAAGGATGAGCGCCTTGGCTTAGACAAAGTAGAGAAGCCGAAGACCATCATGATTGATTACGGCGGACCAAACGTAGCTAAGGCTTTACATGTTGGCCATTTACGTTCTGCTGTTATCGGAGAGAGCATTAAGCGTATCGGTCGTTTCATGGGCAATGAGATGATCGGTGATGTACATATGGGTGACTGGGGATTACAGATGGGTCTGATCATCTGTGAGTTACAGTTACACAAGCCGGAGCTGCCATATTACGATGAGAGCTTTACCGGAACATATCCGGAAGTGGCTCCTTTTACCGTAACAGAATTGGCAGATCTCTATACAACCGCAAGTGCCAAGTCCAAGGAGGATCCGTCCTTCAAGGAAGCTGCAATGCAGGCAACTTATGAATTGCAGCACGGCCGTGTAGGTTATCAGGAATTATTAAAGCAGATTTTAAGCATCTCTGTTGCTGATATGAAGGCAAACTATGAGAAGCTGGATGTATCCTTCGAATTATGGAAGGGTGAATCCGACGCACAGCCATACATTCCGGATATGGTAGAGAAGATGAAGAAGGACGGCTTTGCTTACGAGAGCGAAGGCGCTTTGGTTGTTGATGTTAAGGAAGAGACCGACACCAAGGAAGTTCCTCCTTGTATGATCTTAAAGTCCGACGGTGCTTCCCTATATAACACCACAGACCTTGCGACTTTGGTATGGCGTATGGAAGACTATCATCCGGATAAGGTGATTTATGTCGTAGATAAGCGTCAGGAATTATACTTTACCCAGGTATTCCGTTGTGCGAAGAAGACCGGCATTGTTCCGGATTCCACCGAGCTTCAGTTCGTAGGATTCGGTACCATGAACGGTAAGGACGGTAAGCCGTTTAAGACCCGTCAGGGTGGCGTTATGCGTCTGTCTGCATTATTGCAGGAGATTCATGACATGATGTACGACAAGATTATGTCCAATGGCACCATGACACCGGACGAAGCAGAAGAGACCGCCAAGGTGGTTGCACTTTCTGCAGTGAAGTATGGTGATTTGTCTAACCAGGCAGCCAAGGATTATATCATTGATATGGAGCGTTTCACTTCTTCCGAAGGAAACACCGGTCCATACATTCTGTACACCATCGTACGAATTAAATCTATTTTAAATAAGTTCTTCGGTGATGCGGATGCTGCAAGCAGAGCTTCTAAGTTAGCAGGCTTTGAGATTCTTGCACCGCAGAGCGAGAGCGAGAAGAGTCTGATGTTAGAGTTGGTGAAGTTCAACTCCGCCATCCGCAATGCATATGAGGAGACTGCTCCTCACAAGATTTGTGCATACATCTATGATGTAGCCAATGCATTCAATCACTTCTATCATGAGACCAAGATTCTTGCCGAAGAAGATG
The DNA here is from genome assembly GCA_017959525.1 of Lachnospiraceae bacterium. Taxonomy (GTDB): domain Bacteria; phylum Bacillota; class Clostridia; order Lachnospirales; family Lachnospiraceae; genus XBD2001. The sequence continues at coordinate 3,745 of JAGDAL010000329.1, forward strand.
AAAAGTTAAAAGAAAATTATATCCATATTCTGGAGATTACCAGAGCAGTATTGGAGCAGAGTATCGATCTCTTAGGCTTCAAGGCGCCGGAGAAAATGTAATGGAAAGGACCTCTGCAGAGGTCCTTTTTTACCGAATTTGATAACCATTTTCAAAAATCGGTTGCATACAATGAATTCTGTGCTATAATGAGTAAGCATCTGATATTTGAATGATTTTATATTTTAATATTTATAGAAGAAAGAAGGTAATACTATGACAAAGATTGATATTATTTCCGGTTTCTTGGGAGCCGGTAAGACAACTTTCATTAAGAAGTTGTTGGAAGAGGCATTTTCCGGTGAGAAGATTGTCTTAATTGAGAATGAATTTGGTGAAGTTGGCGTTGATGGCGGTTTCCTGAAGGACGCAGGCAGTGAGATTACCGAGATGAACTCCGGTTGTATCTGCTGTACCTTAGTTGGAGATTTTGCTAAGAGCTTGAACGAAGTTATGGAGAAGTTCCATCCGGATCGTATCTTAATCGAGCCGTCCGGCGTTGGTAAGCTTTCTGACGTTATGACTTCCGTTATTGATATGGAGAAGACTTCCGATGTGAAGTTGAATGCTTTGGTTACCGTTGTAAATTCCTTGAAGGCTTCTAAGCAGATGAAGGCATTCGGTGAGTTCTTCAACAACCAGATCGAGCATGCAACCACCGTTGTATTGAGCCGTTCCCAGAACGCTACTCCGGAGCAGTTGGAGTTCTGCACCACACAGATTCAGAACTTAAATCCAAAGGCTACCGTGGTTACGACTCCTTGGGATAGCTTGACCGGAGCACAGATCTTAGCTGCCATCGAGGGCAAGGACAACTTAGAGATGAAGGCGCTTGCTGAGCTTCATCATCATGAAGAGGAAGAGGAGCACGAGCATCACCATCATCATGATCATGACCACGATCACGATGAGCATGATCATGAGCATGAGCATCATCATCACGATCATGATCACGAGGAAGGTCATGAGCATTGTGACCACGAGCATGGACATTGCTGCCACCACGATCATGACCACGAGCATCATCATCACCATCATGCAGATGATGTCTTCGATACTTGGGGCAAGGAGACTCCTCATGTATTCGAGCGTGAGACTATTGAGAAGGCCATGAAGGCATTTGCTGAGACCGAAGATTACGGTACAGTTATCCGTTCTAAGGGTATGGTTCCATGTACAGACGGTACCTGGATTTACTTCGATTTGGTAGACGGCGAGTACGAGCTTCGTACCGGTGATCCGGATTACACCGGACGTTTGGTTGTTATCGGAGCAGATGTAAAAGAAGCAGAAGTCGAGAAGTTATTCGGCTTAGCATAAAGAAGCGAGGTTATCATTATGCAGGAAGTACCTGTATACGTATTTTACGGATTTATGGATAGCGGCAAGACCACTCTGGTACAGGAGACGCTGTTCCAGAATGAATTTGCCAATGATTTAAGCAATTTTTTGGTTATTCGCTGTGAAGATGGTGATGAAGAGTACGACGAGAAGAAGCTTGCTAGCCTTGGCGGTCGTCTGATCACCATTGACAACGAAGAGGACTTCACCGCAGAGTACATGAAGCAGTTGGATGATGAGTTTCATCCGGAAGCGGTATTCATTGAATACAACGGAACCTGGGAAGTGGCTCCGTTATATGAGATGGAAGGACCGGAATCCTGGACCATCGTTCAGGCTCTTTGTACCGTAGATGCTACTACGTTTGAGATGTACATGCAGAATATGCGTGTCATGATGAGTGAGCAGATGTTCAAGGCGGATGTGGTGATTTTTAACCGTTGCACTGATGCAACTCCGAAGGCAAAATTCCGTGCGAACGTAAAGTCTGTCAACCGTCGTTGCCAGATTGTATACGAGCGCGAGGATGGAACCGTGGATGATTCCGAAGAAGAGCTTCCATTCGATATCAACGCAAAGGAAATCGAGATTTCCGATGCGGATTACGCATTGTGGTTCATGGATTGTATGGATCACCCGAAGAAGTACGACGGCAAGATTATCTCTTTCTTAGGTTTGGTGTATAACCCAACCGACGGCAAGGGCAAGCTGAAGCCGGGCGTCTTCGTTCCGGGACGTTTTGCCATGACCTGCTGTGTAGAGGATATTCAGTTCCTTGGTATGAAGACCGTATACAAGGAATCCGCGAAGTTAGAGCATAAGAGCTGGATCAATCTGAAGGCTCAGGTGAAGTACGAGTTTGCCAAGGAATACCGCGGCAAAGGACCGGTACTTCATCCAATCGAGATTACACCGGCCGAGAAGCCGGAAGATGAGCTGGTATACTTCAGCTAAGATTATTGTAATTTCAATGATTTATCTTTAGGTGAAAATCTTTTCACTTATAGTTAAATAATATTTGATAATAAGAGAGTTATTTGATACTATGAAACATGTGCAATCTACTCTATGACTTTTCTAGAGTAGATTGATTTTTATCAGTATTGAAAAAGATATTGGATGGAGGAAAAAGATGTACCCAATCGTTAGAAAAGAAGTGTTGGCTGACAAGATTGTCCTCATGGAAGTGAAGGCACCACGTGTCTCTCATTCTTGTCTTCCGGGACAGTTCATCATTGCAAAGATTGATGAAGACGGAGAGCGTATTCCGCTTACTATTTGCGACTATGATCGCGAGAAGGAAACCGTTACAATCGTTGTTCAGACCATCGGAGCATCTACAGAGCGTATGGCTTACTTAGAAGAGGGCGATAGCTTTGAGGATTTCGTTGGACCGTTAGGACAGCCAAGTGAGCTTTGTGTAGAAGAGAACTTGGAAGAAACCAAGAAGTTAAACATCGTATTCATCGCCGGAGGTCTTGGAACCGCACCGGTTTACCCACAGGTAAAGTGGCTGCATGAGCACGGTGTAGATGCTACCGTTATTATGGGTAGCCGTACCAAGGATCTTCTTTTCTATATTGATGAGATGAAGGCCGTTGCTAAGGAAGTTTATGTAACTACCGATGATGGTACTTACGGATTCCACGGTATGGGCACCAACCAGTTACAGGCATTGGTGGATGAAGGCAAGCACTATGACCGTTGTGTAGCAATCGGACCGATGATCATGATGAAATTCGTATGCAAGCTGACCAAGGAGCTTCAGATTCCTACCATCGTTTCCATGAACCCAATCATGGTAGACGGTACCGGAATGTGCGGCGCTTGCCGACTGATTGTAGACGGTAAGGTGAAGTTTGCTTGTGTTGACGGACCGGAGTTCGACGGACACCTCGTTGACTTTGATCTTGCTATGGCGCGTATGGCGCAGTACAAGACCGAAGAGGGACGTAAGAAGTTAGAGTTTGAAGAAGGCGATACCCACCACGGTGGATGTGGCCAGTGTTCATAGGAGGTGACCGGAATGGATGCATTAGTTAGAGTACCGATTAGTGAGCAGGACCCAAAGGTTCGTGCTACCAATTTTGATGAAGTTTGTTTGGGATATACCGAGGAAGAAGCTGTTGCAGAAGCAAGCCGTTGCTTGAACTGCAAGAACCCAAAGTGTGTTGGCGGTTGCCCGGTATCCATTAATATTCCTGCATTTATTCAGGAAGTAAAGAACCGTAATTTCGAGAAGGCATATGAGATTATTTCTCAGTCCAGTGCACTTCCTGCTGTTTGCGGACGTGTATGTCCACAGGAGAGCCAGTGCGAAGGCCAGTGTATTCGAGGAATCAAGGGTGAAGCGGTTGCCATTGGTAAGTTAGAGCGTTTCGTTGCTGACTGGGCTAGAGAGAATGGCATTCAGCCACATACCGACGCTCCGAAGAACGGCCACAAGGTTGCTGTCATCGGATCCGGCCCTGCAGGTTTGACCTGTGCAGGAGACTTGGCTCGTCTTGGCTATGACGTTACGATTTTTGAAGCATTGCACAAGACCGGTGGTGTTTTGGTTTACGGTATTCCTGAATTCCGTTTGCCAAAGGACAAGGTTGTTGCTGCAGAAGTTGAGAACGTGAAGAGCCTTGGCGTTAAGATTGAGACCAACGTTATCATTGGTAAGTCCATTACCATTGATGAGTTAATGGAAGAGGAAGGCTTCGAGGCCGTATTCATCGGTTCCGGTGCCGGACTTCCTAGATTCATGGGTATTCCGGGTGAGCAGGCCCTTGGCGTATTCTCTGCCAATGAGTATCTGACCCGTAATAACTTAATGAAGGCATTCAAGGATTTGGATACCCCAATTTCCCGTGGCAAGAAAGTCGTTGTTGTCGGTGGTGGTAACGTAGCTATGGATGCTGCCCGTACCGCACTTCGTCTTGGCGCAGAGGTACATATCGTATACCGTCGTGGTGAGGCTGAGCTTCCTGCAAGAGCGGAAGAAGTACATCATGCTAAGGAAGAGGGCGTTATCTTCGATCTGTTGCAGAATCCGGTTGAGATTCTTACGGATGACAAGAACCAGGTAACCGGTATCCGCATCATTAAGATGGAGCTTGGTGAGCCGGATGAGTCCGGACGTCGCAGCCCGGTTGAGATTCCTGGAAGTGAGTACGAAATCCAGTGTGATACCGTTATCATGTCTCTTGGTACTTCCCCGAATCCATTGATTTCTTCTACTACCGTAGGTATGGAAGTAAACCGTCGCGGATGCATTGTTGCTGAAGAAGAGACCGGTGCAACTACCAAGAATGCAGTTTATGCAGGTGGTGATGCAGTGACCGGAGCAGCTACCGTTATCCTTGCTATGGGGGCCGGTAAGACAGCAGCCAAGGGCATTGACGAGTATTTTAAGAACAAGAAATAGGTTGATTTTTTCTGCTACACGTGATAATATGATTTGGCATGTGTTGTAA
>JAGDAL010000330.1 GCA_017959525.1 Lachnospiraceae bacterium
CATGTCAACGGAGACTATCGTGAGACCAGCCGTACCTTCGATACCTGCGAAGTTGTAATTGACGAGCCGGTTAAGACCAAGGAAGACGTAGAGAAGTTAGGTATCAGCGTTGGCGATATTGTTTGCTTCGAGCCAAATACCCGCATTACCAAGAGTGGTTACATTAAGAGCAGATTCTTGGATGACAAGTTGAGTGTCGGTATTTTGCTTGGTTATGCCAAGTATTTAAAGGACGAGAAGATCACTCCGTCCCGCGCGGTATACGTACATGTTACCGTATACGAAGAGGTGGGTCATGGCGGATGTGCATCCGTTCCGGAAGGCGTTACCGAGGCATTGTCTGTAGATATGGGTTGTGTCGGTGAAGGCTTGAATTGTACCGAGCATCAGGTATCCATCTGCTCGAAGGATAGTGGCGGCCCTTACGCATACAGCGTAGTGAAGGGCTTAATGGAAGCTGCCAAGAAGATGGACGTCGACTTTGCGGTGGATGTATACCCACACTATGGTTCCGATGTAGAAGCAACCTTGCGTGCCGGCTATGATGTGCGTCACGGCCTGATCGGTTCCGGCGTTTATGCGTCTCACGGTTATGAGCGCAGCCACAGAGATGGTGTAGAGAATACCTTGAAGTTGTTGATTGGTTATATCGATTAAGGTGCATATGGAGGCTCTATGAAGGCAAAATATGCGGAAATCTATGAAGATTTAAAAGAAAAAATAGAGTCCGGGACGTATCCGAAGGATTCCTATCTTCCTTCGGAGCACACCCTGATCAGTGCATACGATTGTTCCCGTAATACGGTGCGCCGCGCCATTTCCGCTCTGGCATCCGAAGGATATTTGCAGAGCATGCATGGCAAGGGTGTGCTGGTGATTTGGCAACCGCCGCAGCAGTCTCTGTTTTCCCTCTCCGGAATTGAGAGCCTGCAGGAAGCGGCCAAGCGCAATGACATGAGCTATCGAACCAAGGTGGTGCATTTTGCGGAGCTGACCATTGATGAGCGGCTATCGAAGCGCACCGGCTTTGCAGTGGGAGAAGAGGTCTACTACATTCAGCGCGTGCGTTACTTCGATGATGAGGCCTATATCCTGGACCACAACTGGTTCTTGAAGTCCGTCCTGCCGGGACTGACCAAGAAAATCGCGGAACAGTCCATCTATGAATACATGGAGAAAAAACTGGGTGTTACCATCGCCACCACATCGCGGAAGATGACGGTGGAACCTATGACCCAGGTGGACGAGAAGTACCTGGATATGAAGGGGTACAACTGCCTGGCAGTGGTGACTTCCCAGACCTATACGGGTAGCGGCGTCATGTTTGAATACACCGTATCCAGACATCGACCGGACAAATTCGTTTTTTATACAACAGCAAGACGTTAAGAAAGACAAGGCATTGCCTTGTCTTTTTTGTTTGGAAACAACCGTGGTCAAAATAGTTGTTGACAAACTTGTTTGAACAAGTTATATTCAAATCAAGAACAGAACTTGTATAAACAAGTTGTGGGGCAAAACGTGTTTTATAAAAAGGAGAATCAAACTGGGAAAGTATATCGATGATTCCAAGAAGCTATTGGAATACGTTGGTGGCAAGGAGAACATCAACGCAGTATCTCATTGTATGACGCGTATGCGATTCGTACTGAATGACCCAAAGAAGGCAGACATTCAGAAAATCGAATCCATTCCGGCAGTCAAAGGAACCTTCACACAGTCCGGCCAGTTCCAGGTGATTATCGGAAACACTGTTGCGGATTTCTATAATGATTTCGCAAGTGTATCCGGCATCTCCGGCGTATCCAAGGCGGAAGTGAAGCAAGCAGCCAAGAAGAACCAGAACATCCTGCAGAGAATCGCAAGCGTATTAGCTGAGATTTTTGCACCGCTGTTACCGGCGATCATCACCGGAGGTTTGATCTTAGGCTTTCGTAACGTCATTGATAGTATGTACGTATTTGGTGGCGGACATACCTTAGTAGAGTTATCCCAGACCTGGGCCGGCATCGACCATTTCTTATGGCTCATCGGTGAGGCGGTGTTCCATATCGGTATTCCGGTTGGTATCTGCTGGTCCATTATGAAAAAAATGGGCGGCACCGAAATCCTTGGAATTATCCTTGGTATCACCCTTACCAGCAGCCAGCTGTTGAATGCATATGCAGTAGCATCTACCGCAGCAGCTGATATTCCGGTATGGGATTTCGGATTTATTCAGGTACATATGATTGGTTACCAGGCACAGGTTATTCCTGCGATGTTGGCAGGCTTTGTACTGGTATATTTGGAGCGATTCTTCAAGAAGATTATTCCAAGTGTGATTTCCATGATTTTTGTACCGTTCTTCAGCTTACTGTTGGCAGTGATGGCAGCACACTTTATCTTAGGACCAATCGGTTGGAAAATCGGTGCAGCAATTTCTTCCGTAGTTTACGCAGGTATTACAGGACCGGTGAAGGTACTCTTTGCAGCCATCTTCGGTGGCTTGTATGCACCATTGGTAATTACCGGTTTGCATCATATGACCAACGCCATCGACTTGCAGTTGGCCAATGATTTCGGTGGAACCATGTTGTGGCCAATGATCGCATTGTCCAACATCGCACAGGGTTCTGCAGTCCTTGGTATGATCGTATTGCAGCGCAAGAACGCAGAGAAGCAGGAAGTAAATATTCCTTCCATGATTTCCTGTTACATGGGTGTTACCGAGCCTGCAATGTTCGGTGTTAACCTGAAGTATACCTTCCCATTCGTATCCGCAATGATCGGCTCCTGCTTAGCAGCAATGTGGTCCGTATTCAACGGCGTAGAGTCCTTCAATATCGGTGTCGGTGGTTTGCCTGGAATTCTGTCCATTAAGTCACAGTTCTACGTAGTATTCTTGATCGCTATGGCCATTGCAATCTGTGTACCGATGGGACTGACCATTGCCATTGGTAAGGCACGTGGCATTGATAAAGAGATTGACTCCCCGGTAGGAGATGATGTTGTAATTCCAACGAAAAAGGTAGATGTGATTCCTTTCTTAAGCGGTAAGGTTATCAACATTACCGAAGTGCCGGATGCAGTATTTGCAAACAAGACTTTGGGTGACGGCGTTGCCATTGACCCAACCGACCATGTGGTAGTAGCACCTGCAGACGGTGTGATTACCGTTACCATGCC
>JAGDAL010000331.1 GCA_017959525.1 Lachnospiraceae bacterium
ACTGCAATCCGTTCTCCACATACTTCATCTGGACGATTTCCACTTCCGGCATCAGCACTTCCTTCAGCTTAAGGAAGCGGTTGCGATTCACATCATCCAACACTTCGTCCGCATCACAACTGTAGATGTAGTCGCCGGTTGCCTTGGAAAAAGCAAAGTTTCTCGCTTTGGAGAAATCATCCACCCAGCTAAAATCATAGATGAGACGGGTATATTTCGCCGCAATGGACTTGGTATCATCGGTAGAACCGGTATCTACAATGATAATCTCATCCACCAAATCGTGAATGGATTCCAAGCAGCGCTCTAACACCATCTCTTCATTTTTTACAATCATACATAAACTGATACTAACCATGTGATCCCCCTTCCTATGATTACATCAAGATAATAATTACAAGAATGCCAAGTACGATTCGATACCAGCCAAACACCTTGAAGTCATGCTTCTTGATGTAGCTCATTAAGAATCGAATGACAAAAATCGAAACTGCAAATGCGACAACACATCCAATGATTAGAATCAGCACTTCCAGTCCGCTCATGGAAACACCCTCTGCTACGTATTTTGCCACCTTCAAAAGGCTGGCTCCGAACATGACCGGAACTGCCAAGAAGAAGGTAAATTCTGCCGCCACCTCACGGGATACACCAATCAAAAGCGCTCCGATAATGGTCGCACCGGAACGGGAAGTGCCCGGGAAGATTGCAGCCAGAAGCTGGAACAATCCGATAATCAGCGCTGTATTGTAACCAATCTCAGCGATGCTGTTAATGACCGGTTCTTTTTTGCCATTCATGAACTCAACAACGATGAAAATCACACCGACAATAATCAGTGCCAATGCAACAGGAATCGGATGATAAAAAAGCTCATCAATCTTATCGTCAAACAACACGCCCACGATTGCCGCCGGGATACAAGCGATAATGATCTTGATCCACATAGCAAGGGCGCCTTCCTTCCATACCACACGGTTATGTACCGCTACAGAGCCCTTGGCCTTCACGCGCTTCATGGTAAATGGCCATAAGGTGTTCCAATAGAGGATGACAACTGCCATAATGGCGCCAAGCTGGATGACCACCTCAAACATCTTGTAGAATTCCTCAGATACGTTCAAAGAGACGATTTCATTTAACAGAATCATGTGTCCGGTACTGCTGATTGGCAGCCACTCCGTTACGCCTTCCACGATTCCGAATAAGATTGCTTTTAAAATTTCTAACATAGTTACTCCTTTTGTCTTATTACAATGTCCATGGATAATTATAGTCTATTTTGCCCGGATTATCTTCCCAAAAAAGAAACAAAAAAGCATCTCCCTTTCGAGAGATGCTCTATATACATCTTAGATCAGACTAGTCTTGCCCTGCTTCGCGTCCCGATCACGCATCATACGCTTATACTGGCTTACAGACATCATACGCTTCGGGCGCTTCTTATATAAGACACTCAGTTCCTCCGGCTTATGCATCTTCAGAAGGCCAACATGGGTAATCAATGTTCCGTCGCCTCTGGTTACACAACGGCGGTCAATATGAATGTGATAATTGGAAGCCGCTCCGTTAATCAACAGTTCTGCGGTACCGGTCTCATCACTAATCTCACCGCGTTCCACCTTCTCCTGGAAGGTCTTCAAATCCATTACAATACCGACCTGATCCTGCAATACTCCGCGCGGCTTCTGGGTCACTTGTCCGGAAGGGTTTCTTAACTGGTTAATAATATCTTTTCTATCCAAAACATCTCCTTCGCCTAGTTCATAGGCTATGTCTCTCCCTCAACGAATACGCACGCTGTCCATTGTATCAAACGCACCCGTCTTCGCCTAGTGGTGAATACTCACAATCTCACCTCACGCAAGTCCAATGGCCACTAGGAAAAGTGACAGAACCAGTTGTCCTGATTCTGCCACTTGTCTAGAATGCAAATACGATTCGTAAAATATAGATTTGTCGTATGGACGCTATCATACATCAAAATAGTGCTATCTGGCGTCCAAGAGGCCCTTTAGTTATGGCGATTTCATATGCTTTGGACGCCAGAACCAACTTTTTCTTGCAATCCTAACGTCCAAAACATAGTATAAATCAACGTTTTCCAAAGAAAAAGTCTCATTATCCTCTTTAAAACAGCCATTCTCGGACGCCATAATTCCCAGAATCCTTTATAGAAGGCGTCCACAGCGCAACATTTCCAAGGAAGGATTCTAGCATCTGGACGCCAAGATGCTCCC
>JAGDAL010000332.1 GCA_017959525.1 Lachnospiraceae bacterium
AGCAGATAATGCCCTCGTGGAACTTCTCTAACGTCTCGAAGTCCACACGGGGCTTATAATAATATCCATCCACAAATCCAATGGATACAATTTTCATTAAGTTGGCATAGCCAAGATCATTCTCCGCCAGCAGAATCAGATGGTAGTAACGATCTTCGCCGTGGGATAATTCCCGCTCGAACCGGGAGCCGGGAGCCACATAGACCTCACAGCCCAATACCGGATTGATGCCGGCCTTCTTGCACTCCTTGTAGAAGTCAATGACGCCGTACATCACGCCGTGATCCGTAATGGCTGCCGCATTCATGCCCATGTCCTTGACCTTGGCAACATACTCCACGATCTTATTGGAGCCATCCAGCAGGGAATATTCCGTATGTGTATGTAGATGGACGAATGACATAGCAACTCCTTACTTATCGTCTTTGCGCTTCTCCACCAATGCCGGAAGAGAACGGGTAATCAATAACACACTGACGTAGCATGCCATCATGGTCGTCAGCAAAATACAATAGAAACTAATCGGGCCATCTCCCAAGTAGATGAAGTTATATCCGAACATAGCCACCAGGTTATACAGCATATGCATACCGATGGTCAGATAGATATTCTCACTCTTGGCATAAACGTATCCCATGAAAAGTCCAAACACCAAGGTGTAAGACGCCTGGTAAAAATTCCCGTGGAATCCTGCAAATAACAGGGCCTGAATCACAACCGCCGACCACATGGAAACGCCTCGGCGTAAATATGCATAAGTCAATCCACGGAAGCAAAGCTCCTCCGTAATCGGAGCCAAAATCACCGTATAAATAATCAACCAAACAGAAACGGACTCTTCCGCCATTCCCATGGAGTCCAAAAGCACTTCGTATTCTGCAGCCCAACTTGGTGCGATTAACGATGCCACCTAGGTAATATATCCGGTCAAAAACTGCAGGGCCACTGCCAGCATGATTGCACCCGGGAACACCCAAAAACGATATCCGATGAAATGATCGTGAGATACGGGCTTGCGCATTCTCCAATACCAGATTGCAAAAATCAGGCTGCAAACAATGCCGTAAGCAACCGAGATTCCCGTATTAAATTCCGGCGTCTCCAACAGCTGATTCAGATGATCGTAGAGTGCATTGGTCATCTGTACCGGATCCTCTAGATTCGTTCCGGCCAGGAAAAAATAACCCATAGCGCCTGCTACCAAAAACACCAGCACATTCTGCACGAGGAAGATGACAACGATTGGCAAAAATCCTCGGATAATCTGTCGAAACTTTAATTCCATGTAAACAAAAACTTCCTAACTATTCTAAATTCCATTATGCGGTCTCATGGGAAGAGGCAGGGGAAAGTCCCATAAACTTCCGAAGGTCCTCCTCACGGTCAATGGCTTCCTGCATGCCCGCATCGTATAACTGCTGCATCAATTCCGGATCCACGGTTGTGGTCTTAATCTGGAATCCGTTTGGCACGTAGAAAATGAATGCTTTTCCTTCCCGTTCTAAGGCGCGCAACTTCTCCATCTGGCGATTGTACCGCTCATGTCGATGATTGATATTATACACCGTCAATGGGTATTTGTGTCGCAAAGTTGCGGTGTATACACCACGCAAGGATTGGGGTTCCATCACGTATCCCTTGGGCTTGGACATCAGATACACCAGCTTCGTGCATCCGTCTGCCAAGGCCTTCTCTACCCCGAGCGAATCCCGCACGCCACCTTCGAAATACAACTTGCCCCGAATCTCCACCGGCTTACAAATCACCGGCAGGGCAGAACTTGCCATAATCGGTTCGAAGTGATTCCGCTCGATATCCGCCTTGGTAAAATACTTGGGACGTCCGGTTCTTGCATTGGTTGCTCCAATCACAAACTCTGTTGGATTTGCAACAAAGGCATCGTAGTCCACCGGATCCAATCCGTCTTCATTTGATAGTTCTCCATAAATATAATGAAGACCAAAGAATTCTCCGGTCTTCATCATGTTACTGATGCTCGCATAGCGGGGATCACTACTGTGTTCCACGTAGAATCTGCG
>JAGDAL010000333.1 GCA_017959525.1 Lachnospiraceae bacterium
CAATGGGTGCCGTAGTAGGCTTCCCGATATTTCGTCGGTGTCATGCCGCCCTCCTCGGAGAAGACCTTAATGAAGTGGCTCTGGGAGGAAAATGACAGGTAGGAGGAAATCTCTACCATGGTAAAATCGGAAAAGCGCAAAAGGTTCTTGGCCTTATCGATTTTTAGCCGGCGGATGTAGTCGCTGGCGGATTCCCCCAGTTCGCTTTTAAACAGGCGGGAGATATAGCTGGTGGAGTTGCCGGTGCACTCGGCTAAGTCCTCGATGGTGATGCGCTCCTTCAGATGGGCGTAGATATAGTTGAGGCACTCCGTGATGGGGCGGGACAGGGCAGCGTTCTGGCGCAGTAAGTGCATGCGGTTGGTATAGTCTAAGACCATCTTGTTATGCCATCGTTCGATTTCTACCTGGGTGTCGATATGGTCTAAGTGGCCGATGTAGTAGTCGCTTAAGCGGAAGGACTGCTCCATCTCCATGCCTTGTTCCGTACAGATACGGGAGACAAGGGCGGCAGTTACGATGAAGTGGTACTTTAGATTTAGGACCGGATCCTTCGACAATCGGCCCACACCTTCTGTATCTAAGAAGCGGTGCTGGCGACAGTTCTCCTCAATGGCTTCGATATCGCCGGATGCTACCTGGCGGTAAAAGAGCAACTCGTCATTCTGGCTGCGGTGCAGCATTTCTTTTTCATCTAATATCATATCCATGAACTGATTATATCATTTTATGTCATGATTATGTTATTTTTAAACTTCATTTGATATAGATATTTTTTACCTGCGGATATGATGTTTCTTACAAAGATACCGTTTGGAGAAATACATAAGGAGATTAGAGATGAAAAGGGGAATTCTAAAGAAGTCACTGGTTTATACGGCCATGTTTTCCTTGGTTGCCGGAGCGATTCCGCAGGTTGCGTCTGCTGCAGAACCAACGAATGATGGCTATCGTCTGGTGTGGTCCGACGAGTTCGACGGTTCGTCCTTGAATACGGCGGACTGGAACGTGGAACAGCACGAGCCCGGATGGGTTAATTCAGAATTACAGCGTTACACCGGCTTGGATGAGGGGAACATCCAGGTAAGTGACGGACATCTTAGCATTCGTCCGCATGTGACGGATTCAGGGAATGCAGGTGCGTCGTCTGCCGCGGTGGAGAGAACAGAGATTGTAATGGATGCTAATGTTGGAGCGGACAAGCCGCTTAGCAACAGCATTGCATTACAGGTGAATTTTGGAAAAATTGGAGACGGGCATGAAGATACTTCCGTAGCTGCTACAGTGAAAATCTATGATATTTCCTTGAAGGAAGTATATGCAGATGGTACAGAATCTGATGAGTTGTTGCAGAATCCGGGATTTGATGATGGTTCGAATTGGACTGGTGGTCCTTGCGAAACCGGTGTTGGTTCCATCAGTTATGCCGATGGAGCAGCTGTGATTCGTATTGAGAACCCAGGGGATGCTAACTATAACATCCAGTTACAGCAGGAGGGAATTACCTTAGAAGGTGGACATAATTATAAGCTTCGCATGACTGCAGAGTCTGATGTGAATCGTTCTGTAGAACTTAGCTTATTGGATCCAGTCAATGGCTGGAATTGGTACGGCGGTGGCAAGTACATCATCGCCGGCGGTGCTGCCGGATCCGGTAGTCGTAGCATTACCTCCGGTCGTATCACTACCCAGGGCAAGCATGATTTTACCTATGGTCGTTTTGAAGCAAGAGCCAAGGTTCCGACCGGTCAGGGTTATTTGCCTGCGTTTTGGCTGATGGCTTCCGATGAGGGCTTATATGGTCAGTGGCCGAAGTGCGGTGAGATTGACATCATGGAAGTCATGGGACAGAACGTGAACAAGTCCTATCACACCATTCACTACGGTTATAATTCCGGCAACGGTCACAAAGAGAATCAGGGTACCAAGGTATTAAGCTCCGGCGATTTTGCCAATGAGTACCATGTATATCGTGTGGACTGGGAGCCGGGTGTGATTACCTGGTATGTGGATGACGAGCAGGTTTACTCCACCCGTGATTGGTACACCGGTCAGGATGATGACAATCAGATCACCTATCCGGCACCGTTTGACCAGAATTTTTACGTGATCTTGAATTTGGCTGTTGGCGGCAGCTGGGTTGGTTATCCGAATGATGATACGTATGCGGATATGAATAACCAGGAATACGACGTGGATTATGTCCGCGTATACCAGAAGTCTGCAGAAGAGTACGCCGATGAATTGCAGGAAAAGGAAGCCGTTTGGCAAGGCACGAAAGCAGAATATACGCATTGGAAGAACATTTATGATGTTTTTTCCAGGTTGAAAGAGGAGATAGGTGGAAATCCC
>JAGDAL010000334.1 GCA_017959525.1 Lachnospiraceae bacterium
CATGGCAGCTATCGGCGCCCATCGGGTGAAGGAAGAAGTGAAAGAAGTGAAGCGGTATCCGGCAATCGTTGCAATTACAACATTGTCCCTGGTGACCGTGGTATATCTGCTTTTTTCTGTGATTCAGATTGTGTATCTGTTCCTTGGTAACATGGTGTTACCGGAAGACTACACCTATGCGGAATATGCAAGAGAAGGATTCTTCCAGTTGCTGGTGGTATGTATCTTAAATGTTGTGATTGTGCTGGTGGTATCCAAGCATTTTCAGAAGCATCCGGTATTAAAGGGCTTGCTGCTCTTGATCTCAGCCTGCACCTATATTATGGGGGCTTCCGCATTCCTGCGCATGTTGATGTACATTGATGCTTACTATTTGACCAGAAAGCGAATCCTAGTACTGTGGGCCCTTGTGACCATTGGATTGTTATTGGTGGGAATTGTGATTGGAATCTTCCGGGAAGGATTCCCGCTGCTTCGATATGGGATGACGGTCTTTTGCCTTTGCTACCTGGTGTTGGCTTTTTCTCATATGGACTATTTTATTGCAGACTATAACATTCGCCAGATGCAGGTGGCCGGAGAGTTGGTGTTTGATGAGCAGGATTTCTGGGACCGTGACGGATATGGTACCGTCAAAATGGGGTATCTAAACAGTCTCTCCTCCGATGCGGCAGCAGCATTTGATGGAATTCCAACAGGCCTCTATGGGGATTACCGGGATGAGGTGGTTGGCACCTACGAAGAGGAATCCTGGCGCCAGTGGAATCTGTCCCATTACCTGGCCTGGAAACGGTGCAATTATGATGCCTTATACAAGCAGGATGTAGAGCAGTAGCATCAAGACCAGGAAGGCAATGTTGGCGATGGTGAAGATGCCTATGTACTTCTTGGTATCGGCCCCGTCTACATAGCTATACTGCTTGAAGGAGATGAGGCTGGCCATGGAGGCGATTAAGGTTCCAAGACCGCCTAGGTTGGTGCCTACGATGAGGGCCTGGATGTTTTTCGTAAATCCGGAGCAGAGAATGGCTGCCGGAACGTTACTGATGACCTGGCTTAAGAGGATGGAGACCATGACTTCGTGGTCACGCACCAAGGACTCTAAGAAGTCGCTTAAGGCCGGGATGCGCTTCATATTGCCAATGAAAATAAAGAGGCAGATGAAGGTGGCAAGCAGGGAATAATCCGGCTTGCACAGCACCTGTCGATCCAGAATCAAAACGATGGCAAGGACAATGCCAAGGCCAACGTAGTAAGGGAGGAAACGTGCAACCACTGCAATGGAGAGCACGAACAACCCAATATAAACAACAATCTTACACTTATCTTTGCGACCGCGGAGATAAGTGTTTTTTTCTGCCAAGGTGGCAGGTGCACTTTTTACAAACAAAAAGATGGAAAGGGCAAGCAGTACCAACGCCACAACTGAATAGGGAAGCATCAGACGAACAAAGCTTCCAAGTCCCATATCCGATAAGGAATACAGGTAGAGATTCTGCGGATTTCCAAGAGGAGTTAGCATACTTCCCAAGTTGGCCGCAATGGTCTCTAAAACAATAACGATGATATAGAGATCCTTCCGGTTGGATAGGGAGAGGGTGACGATGGAAAACGGCACGAAGGTCAGAAGCGCCACATCGTTGGTAATGAACATGGCGGAAAAGAAACACAGCGCCACTAATACCAGGGTGATGCCGCGTACCGTAGACATATTGCTGACCAAGGCTTCTCCAATCTGGCGGAAGACCTTCAGACGCTGGAAGCCGGCCATGGTAATCATCAGCATCAGAAGGATGCTTAAGGTACGATAGTCGATATACGAAATGTAGCCCTTGTCCGGACGTACGAAAAAGCAGGAAATCACTGCAAGGACAAAGGCAACACATAATACAATTTCAGATTTGATAAAGTTCTTTAAGGTTTGCATAGTTTTACTTCAGCGCGCTGGCGTCCAGTCCTCCTGCGGCAATGGTATTCTCAATCCACAACTGCAGAGAATCCGCAGTTCTTGCGATTTGGGAGAGCTGGTGCTTGATGCGGGAGAAATCCTCCATCTCGTCGTTGGAAATCACACCGTCTGCGGTAATCTCGATGAGACGGTCCTTCTCCTTGTTTAAGTTATTTAAGGTTGCCAGCATCTCTAAGGTGATCTGGGATAAGTCCTTGATCTCTACGTGAGCAATGCGCTCCTGGCCCAACGGGCACTGGGTAGAGCAGTAGTAGTTGCACAGACTCGGCTTCTTGTAGGCGTCTGCCATGGCAAGAATCTCATCCGGATGCGGCTCGGATTTCTCGCTCTCGATTTTCTCGATGCGACTTTCCGATACATATTCCATCAGCTCGGCAGCTTCCGCGCGGGTTAAGCCTGCGGCTTCTCTGGAGAGCTGGTATTCGTTCTTGTTTTCTTTGATTGATTTACGTCCCATAACAATTCCCCTGTAACAGTCGATTTTCTGCTATTATACAGCTATTTGGCGTGTGGGTGAACCCCCGGGACGGAGTTAGCGATTCATTTTTGGGGAAAATGACTCAGGAACTCCGTCCCGGGGGTTCACTTTTTTATGGTACAATGATGGTGATTGATCGTGAGGAGGTCAACACTATGAGAAAAAAGAAATGGATGGTTGGCGTGCTGTTGGTATCTGCATTGAGCCTTAGTGCCTGCGGCAAGACCACAGAGACACCGGCAACCGTAGACAAGCCACAGACCACAGAAGAAGTGACGACACCGGCGGCTACAGAGAGTGCGACATCCTTATATGATGATTTCCGGGATGGTACCGTCAAAGCCAGATACCGTGCAAGCTCCGATTATGCGGATTATCTTGCTATGGAAGGTATCTTAAATGATGGCGAGTATTATTCCGTAGAGGATATCATTCAGGCGGTGAAGGATAGCCAAGATGAGCAGATTGGCATCTTAGAAGGGGATGTGACCTACCGTACCATTGACTGCGGAAGTGACGGTGAGGAAGAGCTCTTGGTAGAGTTCCCGTTTGGAGCCGGATTCCAGTTGTATATGGTAATTAAGGATATGGATGGCGACCTGGTAATCTGCTATGACCAGGATGCCTGGGATCGTAAGTACGTGGAGATTTCCGATGAGGGGCAGGTGCAGACCGGCGGATCCAGCGGAGCTAATGTACACGGCGCGGATCATGGATATATCGATGCAGAGGGAACCTACCACTTCTACTATGGTGTAGAGGAGACCATCACTCTGTTTGGCGATATCTATTTGTTTGATAAGGGCGATTTGACCACGGTTTCCATCGAGGGATTGGATGGAGATCATCTGGGACTTCGTGAGTACTATTTTGAGCCGGTGTATGAGAATCGTACCTACTACTATAACTATTTTGTCTTAGATGATGAGTTCAATGATGTGACCACCGAAGCAGACTATGATGACTCCAACGAGCTGAAGCAGCGCATCGAAGCTGCAGGATTCAAGACCTACACCAAGGCCCAGATCGATCAGATGTTGGATGAAAAAGCTGCAGAAATCGATTGGCCGTTTGAAAAATAAAATCCGAATGTTGTGATGATTTGCCTTGAATTTTGTGAAAAAAAGAGGTATTCTATGAATAGATTTTACGCAATTTAATATCACAAAAGATATAAATAAATCGTACAGGAGGTAACTTTTCATGACATTTGCAGTTCGTTATTACACCAAGACCGGTAATACCAAGCGTTTAGCTGAGGCAATGGCCAAGGAATTGGGCGTTGAGGCGCTTCCAATCAGCCAGCCGGTAACAGAGCAGGTTGACGTATTGTTGCTTGGTAATTCCTACTACGCATTCAATATTGATCCGGAGGTTCGTGATTTTGTTCAGTCTCTGGATAAGAACCTGGTAGGCAAGATTATTAATTTCGGTTCCGCAGCAATGTTAAACTCCACCTACAAGAAGGTGAAGGCGGAGGCCGATAAGGTCGGCATTCCGATGGATGAGCGTGAGTTCCACTGCAAGGGTGAGTTCAAGGGCATCCACAAGGGTAGACCAAATGCAGATGATGTAAAAGCTGCAGCAGATTTTGCCAGAAGCTTGTTATAAAGAGGTGGTCCCATTTTTATGGGACTACTTTTTTTGATTCGTAGTATAATATCCTTGTGAAGGAATGTATTTTCACATAGGGGTATGGCATGAAAAAATTCGATCGCGCAACAAAATATACTGTTATTGTTTGCATTATTCTGGTGGCATTTAACATGGTGTTTGCTTATGTTTTGATTACACAGGCAGCCAAAGCCACACGTACACAGATTAATGAACGTATGCTGGATATTTCCAACACAGCAGCGGCCATGCTGGACGGAGATGCACTTAAGAAAATAACAAAAGATGATTACGGCTCTCCGGAGTATACCCAGGTTATGAAGACCTTAACGTACTTCCAGGAGAATATTGATTTGGACTACATCTATTGCGTTATGCAGGTAAGCGAACGGGAATTCGTCTTTGGTGTAGATCCAACAATCGAAGATCCGGGAGAGTTCGGTTCGCCAATCGTCTATACGGATGCATTGTATAACGCCAGTAAGGGAGAAGCGGGCGTGGATGATGTGGCCTATGAGGACGACTGGGGAAGCTTCTACAGTGCCTATTCTCCGGTATTTGATTCCGACGGAAATGTGGCCGGAATTGTAGCCGTTGATTTTGATTCTGAATGGTACCAGAAGAAGGTACAGGGATTACTTGGAATCGTAGGTAGTTTTATCATGTTTGCGCTGGTGTGCAGTGTTGCGCTTGCCATTGCAATTGCCCGTCAGTATCGGAAGATATTCCTGAATTTGATGGACCGTATGAGCGAGCTGTCCCAAGGCATCGATACCTTGATTCACGAAGTGGATTTAGGAAATAACAGCGAGAACTATACAGAGCTGGTTTATGTCGATCGAAGCAGCATGAAGGATGCGGTAGATATGCTCGGCGAGAAAATTCGACTGATGCAGGTTCGCTTGAAGGAGCAGATTAAGGTGATTCGTTCCCATGCCTATATTGATGGCCTGACAGGACTACATAACCGAACGGCGTATACGGAGTTTCTTAACCTTCTTGAAAAGCGCATTGCGGAGAATTCGAACTATGTTTTCTCTGTGGTGGTATTTGATATTAACCAGTTGAAGATGATCAATGACGACTACGGTCATGATATGGGAGACAAGCTCATCATTGCTATCGCCCGGGATATTCGCAATGTCTTCGGTGAGCAGAGAGTATACCGAATTGGCGGTGATGAGTTTGTTGCGATTCTGGATGAGCCGGATCCGTCCGAGCGGATTACGGCCTTACGCATCAGCGCCGCCCAGAGCCGGGCGAAGGCGCCGATTATTGCTGGACAGAATATCGAGACCGGACTTTCCATTGGTTTTGCGACCTACGATGCGGCCACGGACCGCACCTATTCCGATGTATTCCATCGCGCCGACAATGCCATGTATGCTGATAAGCGCGCCTTCTATGAGACCCATGCAGACCGGCGCCGCCGAAGATAAAAAGGATAATTCCCGCACTGTGCGTGCGGGAATTTTTTATTTAAAGAAAGCCTGCCCCCCTCCCCAAGGTCTGACCTGTTATCGCGAACGTGCCGCTTAGCGCAGTGCAGAGACGAAGCTCCTTCGTCCGGATTTGAGCACCGCACAAGAATCGCATCCATGCTTATGCTTGTGCTCTTCGCGCCATCCATGGCGCTTCGTGCTCATCCGTTCCGAATCCGCTTCTGCTGCACTAGCACACGCTCAAGGTTCGCTCTAACAGGCCGGGCCTTGGGTCGGGGGAGCATGGTTTATGACGCACTCGGTCGCAATAATAAAGCCTGCCCCACGACTGCTTTC
>JAGDAL010000335.1 GCA_017959525.1 Lachnospiraceae bacterium
AATTTTACATCCAAATAAAATCTTCTTTTTCATAGGTTACACCACTCTGCGAATGGCAAGAATCGGATGACAGGTAACGGAACGATAGTTGGTGATTCCGTGGGCCGTATCCTGCGCCTCTACAATGGCACCGCCTCCGGCGTAGATACCTACATGACCTGCGTAGCATACGATATCGCCCGGCTGAATGTACTCGTAACTAACCGGCTGTCCTACGGAACGAAGGGATACACTCGTTGCACGACCACCGCCCAAGCTAATTCCGAAATTCTTGTAAACCTGCTGTACGAAACCGGAGCAATCACAGCCGTTGGTCAGGGAATTGCCGCCCCAGACATAAGGATTGCCTACGAACTGGTTGGCATATGCAACAACGGAAGAACCGCTGACACCGGTGACATTGCCCGGATTGAGTCCTGCACCGCTGGCTGTTCCGGAACCACTGGCTGCTCCACCGGAACCGGATCCGGAAGAACTGCCGCCTGCTGCCGCGCCGGATACGGCTGCCACGTTGGCCTTGGCACGGGCTGCATCTCTGGCTTTCCGTACTTCGGTAGCCTTGGCAGCTGCCGCCTGTTTTGCTGCACTAAGCTGGGTCTCATAATCCGACATCTGCGCCTGCTTGGCCGTTAATAAGCTGTTCAGGCTGGCCTGCTTGGCAGACAGCTGACTCTGCTGGCTCTGCAACTCAATCTGTCGGTTCTGCAACTCTGCGGAAATCTCTTCAATCTCAATACGCATCGCCACGTAGCTATCCAAGAGATCCCGGTCATAGGTCATAACGGAATTGGCATAATCAATCTGATTCAAAAACTCTGCCATACTGGAAGAGGTTACAAACATCTCCACCAGATTCTTCTGCTGGTTCTCATACATATACTTGATGCGAACCTTCATATCCGAATACTGCTTGGCCTCGGTGGCTCTGGCCAATTCCAACTCCTTGGCCATCTCCTCAATCTGTGTCAGGTTCTCGTCAATCTCTGCCTCTAAGACGGAAATCTCCGCCAATAAATCTACCAACTGAGCATCCAAGCTATCAATCTCCCCCTGCAGGGCATTGGCCTGCTGCTGAAGACGATTGACCTCTTTGTCTGCTTCTTCCTTCTCTTTTTGCTTCTGGGCAAGGTCTGCCTCTGCCTGAGCCTTCTCCGCATCCTTCTCCGCCTGAGTCTTCTCCGTGGTGGTAGCATAGACGGTATCCAGGGAATGGGAATACAGTCCGCTCACGCTTAATGCAAATACCGTAAGGAAACTATATGCAATTCGTCGAACTCGATATTTTGTGTGTTTCATTACTTTTATCATAAGAAATTTACTAGGTGATTTCAAGGAAAACAACAACGTAAAAAGGCGTTGCAATCACTTGCAACGCCTTCTCGCACTAAGTTCATCTCTTAGCAAAGCTTCATTCTAATCTCTTTGGTAATAATATCTGTATAGCTAAAGGAAAGAAGCTGCGCCGGGCCTTCATTCTCATCATTTACCAAAATAGTAAATACGCTTGGGTAAGCTTCTTGGATTACACCCTTCTGGATGTCAACCTTGTTACGGCCACGATCTAACTGAATCATAACCTCGCTACCACATTGCTGTTGAACGGATGCTCGGACTTTATTAAATTCTGACTGTTCCATGTTGCCCATAACCTCCTGTCTCCCCACTTAACGCAGGAACGTTGCTTATAATATATCATCTGGGCTTTACTTTGTCAAAGTGCAGATTGGTGGTATAATCATTTTGTCAAACTATATTTTCATACGAGAGAGGTTTTTATGTTACGTACGATTTTCGTTTTGCTCTTCATGATTGTCTATCTGATTTCCAGTATTTTTGTCTGGATTTTCGAAGCCATTGTCGGCATTTTCAGTAAGAAAGCGATGGAGCGCCAGTGCTTCCGCTTCGTACAGTGGGGCTTTACCTGCGTTCGCAATATTGCCGGTGTTCGCCTAGAGACCATCGGTTTGGAGAACGTTCCGAAGGACAAGCCGGTGCTCTACATCGGTAACCATCGCAGTTTCTTCGACGTGGTAATCGCTTATTCCCAGGTTCCGGGCATTACCGGATTCATCTCCAAAAAGGAAGTCCAGAAGGTTCCGCTTCTGTCCACCTGGATGAAAATCAACCACTGCCTATTCTTGGACCGCAAGGATTTGCGCCAAGGACTGAAGGTCATTACCGATGCCATCGAGGAGGTAAAGAGAGGCTACTCCATCTTTATCTATCCGGAAGGAACCCGTAGCAAAGACGGCAAGCTTGGCGATTTCAAAGCCGGTAGCTTCAAGATTGCTACCCGTACCGATTGCCCGATTATCCCGGTTGCTATCTCCGGTTCCGATGATGTCTTTGAGAAGCACATTCCGTTCATTCGCTCCTCCAAGGTCACCATCCGCTACGGCGAACCAATCATTCCATCCCAGTTGGAGCCGGAACAGAAGAAAAAAATCAACGAGTACACCAAGGGTGTCATCGCTAGCATGTTAGAAGAGCACTAATGCATAAAAAGGCCTGCCGCAATGCGACAGGCCTTTGTTTTACCTATTCAATTCTTAAAATTCCGGTTCAATGAGTCCGTAGGTGTTACCGCGGCGCTTATATACCACGTTGACTTCGTCGGTCTCAGCATTGCGGAATACGAAGAAATCATGTCCCAATAACTCCATCTGCACGCATGCATCTTCCGGATACATCGGCTTAATTCCAAATCGTTTGGATCTTACAATCTTGATTTCCTCATCGTCATCTACGTCTCGGCTAGCAAATTCTTCTGTGAAGAACTCGCCCGGTTCCTGCTGTTTGGTTACCAGCTTGGTTCGATATTTCTTTAATTGGCGTTCAATTACCTCCACTACCAAATCAATGGATACATACATATCGTTGGAAACTTGCTCGCTGCGAACCACATGTCCCTTCATCGGGATTGTGACTTCAATCTTCTGTCTCTCCTTTTCCACACTAAGAGTTACATTCGCTTGGGCATCCGGTGCAAAATATTTCTCGAGCTTCGACAGCTTCTCCTCCACTGCTGTCTTAATACCGTCTGTAAGTTCAATGTTTCTTCCTGTGATGTTAATTCTCATGATGTCCAACCTCTTTTCAATGTATTTGAATCAGATACTGCTTTGATTCATATCTAGATTATAGCATATATCAGTCTGATAGCAAGGGTGTTTATCTTTTATTTTTCTGATAATTTATACTTGACATTTGCCATTGTCCATGCAACTTGCGCTTTGCCACATTTCTTCCGTTGCTGTATAATAGGAAGGCATCTTGAGGAGGAGAGACATGACATTAACTGCACTTTTTAACCAGTTTATGATTTTCAGCTTCTTGGGCTGGGTTTACGAAAGCATATATACTACTGTGACAAGCAAACATTGGCAGAACCGAGGGTTCCTCTTCGGACCCATCTGTCCGATATATGGATTAGGCGTGATTAGTTCCAATATGATTTTTACCGTGCTGCTGCCGCAGTATTTTCACGTGGTAAATCCTACCTGGTGGAAGGTCTTCTTGATCTGCGCCATAGGCAGTGCCATCTTGGAATACTCCATCTCCTGGTTATTGGAGACCTGTTTCCATGCCATGTGGTGGGACTACAGTAACGTACCGCTGAACATCAAGGGCCGCATTTGCTTACCGGCAACCTGCGGATTCGGTTTGGCCGGCATTGTCTTCGTGAAATGGATTTTCCCGTTTATCGATGCCAATGTGCCATCCTTAGCCCCACTGGCCAGCCAGTTCGTTGCCCTGTTGTTTGCCATGCTTTTGGGCGCTGATATTGCCGTTACCGTGGCATCTTTGTCCAGCTTGATTTCCCGCCTGACAGCCATGCAGGAGAGCTTCGATCTGCGCATGTCCAACAGCGTCGAGCGCATCCAGAATGCGCCGGACGAGTTCCGGGAGCGCCTTGCTTCCTTAAGCCTCCCGCAGAAGCAGCAGTTAATTAGTATTTCAAAATTCCGTAATGTAAAGTACACCAGCGTTGCCACCTCCCTGAAGGACTCCATGATTGCCTTCAAGGACAAAGCCAAAGATGCAGCAGAAGCCATTGCCGAGCGCGCATCTGCTGTTCGTAACAAAGAGGAGGAATCCCATGAATCGTAAGGTCGAGCATGCACGTTTTCAGAAGTTAATCGCAGAGCTGGCCGAAGATGGACGTACCCTTCGTATGAAGCGCTACATCCAGCACAGCAACAAATCCACCTACGACCATTGTATGGATGTTGCCAGACACAGTTTCTTTTTTGCCAAGCGTTTCCATCTACAGGTAGATGAAGCCGCTCTGGTACGCGGAGCCTTCCTCCACGACTATTATCTCTATGATTGGCATGATCACGGCGACCATCTCCACGGATATCATCATCCGGATATTGCCGCTGCCAATGCCTGCCGAGACTTCGACTTGTCCGACAAGGAAGCCGGCATTATCCGAAGCCACATGTGGCCACTGACTTTGACCAAGGTTCCGACTTCCAAGGAAGCTGCTGTGGTATGTTTTGTTGACAAAGTTTGCTCGCTGCGCGAGACCTTAAACAGGAAGTAATCTATGAAATGTGCATTTGTTTCCGGGGCTTCCCGAGGTATTGGACGTGGCATTGCCACCGTTCTTGCCGCCAACTGATACTCCCTAGCTCTGACTTGTGAAAAGAATATAGATTTGCTGCAAGAGCTCTGCACGTCCTTAGAGCAGGAGTACGGCATTACCGCCAGAGGATACGCCTGCGATATGGGCAGTGCCGATGCGGTAGCCGCCACAGCCGAAGAGATTCGTAAAGACTTCCCTTCCATGGATGTGGTCGTAAATAACGCCGGCATTTCTTATGTGGGATTGATCACAGACTTAAGTCCAGCGGAGTGGGATCGGATTGTTTCCGTGAACTTATCTGCTCTATTTTATACCACCAAGGCCTTCCTTCCGGATATGGTGCATCGCAAAGCCGGTGCCATCATCAACATCTCCTCCATGTGGGGCAATGTTGGAGCATCCTGCGAAGTCGCTTATTCCGCTACCAAAGGCGGTGTGAACGCATACACCAAGGCCCTAGCCAAAGAGGTGGCGCCATCCGGCATTACGGTAAATGCCATTGCCTGTGGTGTGATTGATACCGAGATGAACGGGCATTTAGATGCCGACGAGAGAGCCGCTCTCATGGAGGAGATTCCAATGGGACGCTTCGGCACCCCGGAGGACGTAGGACAAGCCGTTCTTGGCATCCTATCCTCCCCATATCTGACCGGCCAGATTATTACCTTAGACGGCGGTTATCTGTAAAATAAAAGCTAGGAGTTTTACTCCTAGCTTTCTTTGTATTTCTTAAGAATATCTTCTAAATATGCTTGATAGGCACTTCGCACCGACTCCGGTCCGATGACTTCGATCTTGGTTCCAAGACCTGCCAACCAACCGTAGAACTGGGAGCTTAATTGCACCGATACGCGAACCAGCAGGTCATCACCCTCCTGTCGCATGGCTACATCACTTCCGAACCGATCCCGAAAAACGCCTGCCATATCCAGTGTGGTACGAAGGCGCAACGTCTCTTCCTCTCCGGCAAACATACCGAAGGTGCGCTTGCTGTAGTCGCTTAGGCGCAAGGCCTTACGCTCGCTTTTGCCTCCGCGGGGTACATCCATGGCGGATGCATTGCGAATCTTGTCCACGCGATAATGGCGAATGCCCTTGGACTTCTCATCATAGGCAACCAAATAGTAGTTCTCGTTGTCCCAGAGCAGGAAGGCCGGGCTGACCTCATAGAAGGCTCCGTCATGGCGCAGCTGCAACTCGCCGTCTGCGGTCCACTCCACATATTGAAACTGCATACGACAGTCATTGTCGATACAGTTATAAATCACATCCACCGCATAGTAGATTTCTTCACTACCGCCCTTCAGACGATCCATCACCACCACCTGGCGGTGCAACTGCTTGGCCTGTTCCTTACTAACCAAGGCTTCCAGCTTCTTCACCAGCTCCGTGGATTTCTTCTCGGTAATGAACTTGGATGCGGAAACCGCATCCACCAGAAGCTTCACCTCCGGCAATTCGAAGTCTCTGCTTCCCAGATAGTAACCACCGTTGGTACGGCTCTTGGACTGGATGACATCCATCCCATAGTCCTCCAGAATCGCCAGATCCGTATAGATACTCTTGCGCTCGGCAGAAATACCTTCCGCCTCTAAGCGTTCGATAATCTCCGGCATGGTAATGGGATGCTCCTCATCCGTATCCTTCCGCAGGTAGTCCATGATTTTTAACATCTTCAACTTCTGATTCTGTTGGTTAGCCATATCCTCTCCCTATAGGAACCACACATCCGTGTTGGTGGAGGAAATACATGTTGCCCCCGCATCCAGACACGCCATTACATCTTCCTTGTCCGATACCAATCCTCCGGCAATCACCGGCCGTGACGTCATGGCGCAGGTCTTGCGAATGATCTTCGGCATCAGCGCCGGCAGAATCTCTATTACATCCGGCTTGGCATTCTTAATCTGTCGCTCCATATTGGCAAAGGCCATGGAATCCAACATGAAAAACCGCATTACTGTGTAGAGCCCCAATTCCCTGGCTCGGGTAATCAGCGGTGCCTTGGTGGAGATGACGCCGTCCACCTTGGTATGCTTTTTAATATAGTCCACTGCAATCTCATTGGAATGCAGCCCCTGGATCAAATCAATGTGCACGAAGGCGATTTTACCGGCCGCCTTCACCTGATCGACAATGTCAGTAATGTTCAAAAGATCGCCGTACAAAATAAAAATGATACGGCTCTCACTCTCCTTGCATTTCTGTAATCCGGCATCGTCCTTGATGGCAACGATAATCGGATTGTCCTCCAACGCATCCTTCAATACCTGATTCATACTTCCCCCTTCAAGTCCACCTAATTCGTGTAATTCTGATAGATTGCTACGTGATCCTGTCGCTCCATCAGGCTGGAATCTGCCTTACCCGTTACTAAGATGTAACGATGTCCCCCATTGGACAACAGCGCACTCACGCAGCAGTTACCGGACTCTACCACATATCCGGTCTTGGCACCGATGATGGTACCGTTGATCTCCTGGTCCTCAATCCAACCAATGAACTTGTCATAGAGCCACTGTCCTTCCGGATGGAATTCGTTCGGCTCGATGTTGCGTTCTCTGGTCTTCAACACCTCTGCACACAATTCGTTATCCAAGGCTGCTGCCATGATAACGGCCATATCATGTGCGGTGGTGTAATGGTTCTCATCAAATAATCCAACACAGTTGGTAAAATGACTGGTCTCGCTGATGCCAAGCTTCTCTAACTTCGCATTCATCAAATCCACGAAAGCTTCATGACTGCCGGCTACATATTCTGCCAGAGTCAGGGATGCATCCGCTCCGGAACAAAGAATGGTTCCGTAAAATAAATCCCGAACGCTAACCTGCTCGCCAACCTCAAATCCAACCACCCTGCATTCATTGATGTAGCTGTAATTGGTAGTCTCAAAAGTGACGGTACACATATCATCCAACTGTTCCGGTGTAATGTTCTCCGCAGCCACCAAAACGGTTAGTACCTTGGTCATGGATGCCGGATACATCTTGGTCTGGGGATCACGGTCTGCAACCACTTTGTTCTCATCCAAATCAATCAAGACACCGAAGCGGCTGTTTACTTCTCCGCCGAAGTTCTTGGTGTTCTCATCGGAAACAAATTCATACTTCGGAGTAATGACAATGCCATCTCCCAAGGCACGAATGTCGCCTGTTGGATTTCCAACAGATGTAACTGCTACCTGTAAAGCATTCTCTTTCTCAGTATCTGCCTTGGCTTCCACCGAATTTCCACGGCGGGTTGCCACCGCTACTGCTCCAACGGCAACTGCCAAAACCAAAACGGCTGCGATGCTACGCTTCGCTAAGACTCTGCGATCGGCACGCATCTCCTCCACAAATCGAATCAACTGATCGCGCTTTTGTTCCTTCCAGCGCTTGCTCATAAACTGTGCTCGATAGTTCCTACGTATTCTCTTCTGTTCGTTACTACTCATCCTATTAATTATCCAAATCCAACTCTAATAATTTTTGGCACAACGCCATCTTCTCCGGCGTCGGATTGCTATTCTCGAAAGACACCGTGCCTCGATGCTCTCCAATCTCTCTGGCAACTCCGGCCGCATGAATGCGACGACGCAGCTCCCGGGCGGTACCATTCGCCCCATCAAAAATCTCAACCTGTGGTCCCAATACCTTGGCTATGGCACGGCTGACAAACGGGTAATGGGTACATCCCAAAACCACTGCATCCACTTCGCCATTGCGATAGTCCCAGAGTAACTCCTCTAAGAACTTATACAGCTGCGGGCTATCCACCTCACCAGCCTCTACATAGTCCATCAGGCCCGGGCATGGCAACGGATAGATAATGGCCCGATCCTGGAACCGGGACAGTAAGTGATTGAACTTCTCCTCACGAATGGTCATAGGAGTAGCCAGCACCAATACACGTCCGCCGGGATTGGCTTCTACCGCCGGCTTCAATGCCGGTTCAATTCCTACCAATGGTAAATCCGGGTATAAACGACGCAAGTCCTTCAGGGCTGCTGCTGTAGCGGTATTGCACGCAATGGCCACCGCCTTGGCTCCACGCTCCAAGAAGGACTCCACATGTTGAATCGTCAAATCGCGAACAAATTCCGTAGACTTCGTGCCGTAGGGTGCATTGGCCGAATCCCCGAAAAAGATAAAATCTTCCTGAGGCATCAGGCGAACCATCTCCCGCAACACACTAATTCCGCCAACTCCGGAATCCATCACCGCGCTGGGTCGTGTATCTTCATTCATAGACGACTAAGCGCCTCCTTTTATCAATTTAACCTCTATAAATATAGCACAGGACGGCGTTTTCGACTAGGCATTTCGGAGGATAAGATTTCTGACATTTATCCTTTTTCAGCTAAATAGTATATGCTATTTAGGGACGGTAGTGCTATAATAGGAGTACAAATAAAATAAGGTGAAGGAGGGTAGCCATTACACGTAAATTACTGCATAAAGGAGACTGCCTATGCCAAGAAAGAAAAGCATTGCAAAGACCTACGTACTGGACACGAACATTCTAATTCAACAACCAAATTCTATTTTCGGATTTGAAGACAACAATGTGGTCATCACCGGAACAACGCTGCAAGAGTTGGATCGCAAAAAGACAGCGCCGGGCGAACTTGGCTATCACGCCAGAGAAGCAATCCGAATCATCGACTCTCTACGGCCTCATGGCGACTACCTCGAGGGCATCCCTCTTCCACACGGCGGAAAATTCTATATTGATCCGGATGGAATCCATCAGGAAAATCTGCCGCAAGGATTTGATATTTCCGCTCCGGATAATCGCATCATCAGTTCCGTCATCACCAGAGCTCAAAACACAAATGCGCCGGTTATTCTCATTACCAATGACGTATCCATGCGAATCAACGCCGTTGTCTGCGGTGTCGAGACGCAAGGTTATCACAACGAGGAAATCGACGACGAAGACAACATCTATACCGGACGCTGCGACGCGTATCTCTCCGGCAAAGCCTTTTCCGAATTGATGGGCGAGGGTGTTGTTGCTGTGAATAAAGAGATTACCTTCTACTCCGAAGATAATCACATCATCGATGTAGAAGAAAACGAATTCTGCCTGGTGCGGGATTCCGATAGCCCCAACGATCGAACCGCCTTAGCCATGTATCGGGAAGGCATGTTATATCGCATCAAAGACAACGAGCATCCATTCGGTATTACCGGACGTAACATTGCACAGAAGTTTGCCCTGCACGCTTTGATGGCTCCTCCGGAAGAAATTCCACTTGTCATCTTGCGCGGACCGGCCGGATGTGCTAAAACATTTCTGTCTCTGGCCGCCGGCCTGGACGAGAGTTATCGCCAAGGCTACAGCAGTAGTGGTGCCAGATATCAGAAGGTTATGATTACCCGTAACAATGTCCTCTCCGATGCGGACATGGGATTCCTTCCGGGAACCCTGGAAGAGAAAATGGGACCTCTGGTAGCGCCTTTCATTGACAACCTGGAAGTACTGTTGAAGGCCAATACCAAGGATGAATCCATGGACCAGATTCACGCGCAGATTGATGACCTTCTAGACGAGGGCATCCTGGAGATTTGCTCCATGGCTTACATGCGTGGTCGTTCCATTACCGGAAGCTACCTCATCATCGACGAGGCCCAGAACGCTACGGTAGGTCAGATTCTGGAGATTATCTCCCGCGCCGGCATGGGTACCAAGGTCATTGTAGCCGGAGACCCGGATCAGATTGATAATCCGAAGTTGGATAAAATTAATAACGGTTTGGTGTTCGCGGCAGAAAAGATGAAAGGCAGCAAGCTCTGTGCACAGCTTACCTTCGACCAGGAGGAAAGTGTACGAAGCCCATTGGCGATGGAGGCAGCGAAGCGCCTGACCCTTTAGTAGAAAGGACGATCTATGAAGCGAAGATTCCCCATGGAGGAGGAAAACAACGGACGCTACTGTCCACAATGCGGACAGCGGGTGCCACGCACTTATCGGGGGGATACTTGTCCGGCATGCGAAGAAGAAGAACTCTATCAGAAGGTAAAGAACTACATCCAGGAGCATGATGTGACTGCTATGGACGTGGCAGATGAGTTCAATATTCCGCTGGCACAGGTAAAAGATTGGATCGAAAACGGCTATTTTGTGTACCGAAAAGACCAATGGTACTAGATGTTGATTGTTCAGAAATTAACGATAATTATCTATATCTTTTCAGATAATTTGCTTGACTCTAATCGTTTTGTATTGTATTATAAACCCAAGTAAACGAGATGTACTTCAATTCAAAGAGGAAGAAACCTGGCGTGTGCTTCAGGTGACAAGTCTTTAAATGAATGAGATGACGTGGCGTGTGCTTCACCGATTTGATTTCGCGGTAGCAAGATAGTTAGAAGAAATGGTGTGAACTTCATTGATTCGAAATTATCCCAATACGATGTATGTTTCGGAAAATGACAAGAACAGGATGCATATGCATCCTGTTCTTTTGTTGTATTATTCTTCGATTTCCAAATCTTCATCCATCTCCTGGCCCGGCTCTATGGACAAGCGACGGATACGGTCCAGCTGCTTCTTATGGACATAATCGTGAACTTCCTCATGCTCATGCAACAAACGGCATCCAAGCACCTTATCGCCGCGATCTGCGCCTTGGGCACGTACCACCACACAAGTTAAGGAAAACCAATAACTTTTCTTCGAGGACGTATCAGCAAAGGTTACTACCAGGGTATCTCCTACATCTGCAGGGAAGCCCCGTCGGCAGACGAAGCCAACACCTCCTGCGGAAACATCGCGTATGGTCACGGTCTCTTGGGCATACTCCGCCAATCCGGTGGTGGATGCGGTTCCCTGAACGCCAACCCACAGACGGAAGAACTTGCGTCGATTCACAAATCCTTCGCTGATTGGGCACATAATCACATGCACATCTCCGGCGTCCTGTAAGAAGACACGGCGCACACGAATATCATTATAGAACTCGCCGGTGCTAGGCACTAAGACCTCACAACGCACCAGCTCGCTCTCAAAATTTACAATATTCGCCCGATCCTCTGTGTGAATCAGCTTCACCAGAGCCACGTCTTCCTTGGTATTCGCCCGAAGCACTTCACGATCACGCATGGATTGTGCCACAACGGTCGTCTCAAAGAATACCCCCGTATGGTTTTTACCATATACCGCAACACGAATGGATACGCCTGCGGATAAATCAGCTAAACTCGCCATACGCATCTCCTACGTTAGGAAAGAATCGGTTTACATGCCTCTGCCAGCTTGGCTTTCTTCGCTTCTGCTTCTGCCAAATCAGCACCCTTCGTGGTGAAATAAGTCTTAATCTTCGGCTCGGTTCCGGATGGACGTACCACTACGGTAGATCCGTCTTCCAAGTCATAAATCAAAACGTTTGCCTTCGGAAGACCAGTCTCCTCCGGCTTGGAATAATCGGTTACTCCGCATACCTTGATGCCTGCAAAATCAGCAGGAGCATTGCTGCGAAGGTTATCCATAATACCCTTCATCTTATCCATACCGGACAAGCCAGGGAATTCAAAACTATCCACCTTGTTCAGATAGCGACCGTACTCTGCATAGATTTCCTCCAAGCGCTGCTTGATGGAAGATCCGATGCTGCGATAGTAAGCAGCCATCTCACAAATCAACATGGAGCCGATGATGGCATCCTTGTCACGGACATAAGGTCCTGCCAGGTATCCGTAGCTCTCCTCAAATCCGAAGATGAAGCGATCTACTTCGCCATCAGCCTCTAACTGTGCAATCTGATCACCGATCCACTTGAAACCGGTTAATACGTGACGTAACTCCACACCGTAATGCTCTGCCACCTTATCTGCCAGTGGAGTAGATACGATAGACATGACTGCTACCGGGTTCTTCGGCATGGTGCCCTTCTCAATACGTCCCGCGCAGATGTAATCTAACAACAAGACACCCATCTCGTTACCGGAAACCAACTCATAGCTTCCGTCCGGACACTTCATAGCAATACCGACACGGTCTGCATCCGGATCCGTAGCAAGCATCAAATCAGCGCCCTCTTCCTTGGCAAGATTCAAGCCATACTGCAATGCTTCCAAAATCTCCGGGTTCGGATATGGGCAGGTGGTAAAGTATCCGTTTGGATATTCCTGCTCCGGAACGATAGTAATATCGGTAATTCCCATGTCATTTAAAACCTTGGTTACCGGCACCAAACCGGAACCGTTCAATGGAGAGTATACCAGCTTCAGTCCGGCACTCTTGCACAGACCCGGACGCACCTGACGCTCTTCAATGGCATCATACAACGCCTTCTTGCAATCATCACCGACGACACGAATCATGCCGTTTTCTACGCCTTCTGCGAAGGAAATGAACTTGGCACCGGTCAAAATATCGGTCTTCTGGATTTCGTCATATACGATTGCTGCAGCATCATCGGTCATCTGGCATCCGTCCGGACCATAGGCCTTGTAGCCGTTATACTTGGCCGGGTTGTGGGATGCAGTTACCATGATACCTGCATTACACTGATAATATCTGGTAGCAAAGCTCAATGCCGGAACCGGCATCAATGCATCATAAATACGTACCTTAATTCCGTTTGCAGCCAAAACACCTGCTGCCGTTTTTGCAAAAACATCGCTCTTGATACGGCTGTCATAGCTGATGGCAACGGTCTGTGTGCCACCCTGTGTTTTCACCCAGTTTGCCAAGCCCTGTGTTGCCTGACGAACCACCCAGATATTCATACGGTTGGTTCCGGCGCCTACGGTACCACGCAAGCCTGCGGTTCCAAACTGCAAAGACACTGCAAAGCGATCTTTGATCTCGTCATCATTATCCTGTACACGCAACAACTCCGGAAGTAAATCTGCATCTTCCAAATCTGCTGCCAGCCAACGCTTATATTCGTCCTGATACATAAGCTCTACCTTCCTTTCACACTACTTGTTGTCTACACGTCCTTCGGCATTGTATGTTGCGGAATAAATTACATTCCCCTGGCTGTCTGCATAATTCACAACCACAAGAATTCCGGACAACTTGGTGCTATCCTCTACGGACTTTGCGATTCCGGTGAATGTGTCATCGTATGCGCTAATCTGTGTATCCAACTGCTCAACAACAGCATCCTTGGTCTCATCGTCAAGCTCCATACCCAAATCATAGGTATAGCTAATAGTATTCTCCTTCACCTCGATGGAAACACCGGACTCGGAAGACATCTGCTCGATCTGAGCCTTCGCCTCTTCGTCCTTCTGTAATGCCTCTTCTAAGTTTGCAGGACCGCCGCAGCCTACCAAAAGCATCATTGCGGTCATTGCAGTTGCAACTGTTGAAATAAATCTTTTCATTGTACTCTCCCTTTCTTTTTCACAATGCAGGCGTATCGCCTGTAACTCGCCTCATTATATCAAAAGCCATGGTCAAATGCACTCTAGAGCCCCTTGCCTACTACAATTCGGTTCTTACCGGAGGCTTTGGCTTCGTATAGAGCTTCGTCCACTGCCTTAAATACCACATCAAATTCCTGTGCGCTGGAACAGGTCACAATTCCACCGCTGACGGTAATCCGGTCATCCGTAAAGTCATACTCCTGGCTCTCAAATACCCGGCGGAACTCTTCAATCTGCTTCTGGCAGGTCACCGGATTGCGGTCCGTAAAAATAAAGAGGAATTCCTCTCCACCGTAACGGCACACCCGATACAACGGGCGCTCCTGCTCCGCATGACCAAGCATACGTCCCAACTTACCGATGCGCTCCAACACCACATCGCCACAGTCGTGACCATAGGTGTCGTTGATTTTTTTGAAATTATCAATATCGATTAACGCCATTGAGGTTGCCAATCGATTGGTGCACTTCCGGAAAATCTTCTCGATGTTATGGCTTAAGTAATCTCTGGAATAGCATCCTGTCAGAGCATCTGTCGCTACCCGCTGCTCATACTCACCGGACTGCCGAAGCAGAGTTCGGTTATCCTCCATAATCTCCAAAATGTGACTATGCAGAATCTGACTCATAAAATAAATAATGGTCAGCAGTATATAGGCAATCACCAGGTTCTCCACATAATAGCGAATCACCGGCTCATCAAACACCGTTGTATAATCCTGCCACTTGTGCAGCTGAATCAGGAAGGTGATGGTTACCCAGAAATAACTGTATGCTAACATGCAGGTCTTTAAAATCTTGTTATGGGAAATGGTTAAGAACAAAATCCCCAGTCCCGGCAAGCTCCATAAGATCACATAATACCCATGTACACAGGCTGCCACACCGCAAACAGAGCAGATGACCCAGGCGACAACGCCGTTCTTATAATCCACTCCGTGAATACCGCCTTCGCTTCCCCACATAAACGACAATAAAGCAAAGTTCATAATCAAAGGTGTTAACAACCGCTGTACAAAATACGGAAGCGCACCTTCATGAAACGCATCCGTCTGCAAATAATAAATAAAAAATGCGATATCGAGGATCGTCGCAATAATCACTGCCACTGAAATCAGTGTAGCCACCTTGCGACGAATAATAGCCTGAATCTCGCTAGTCCTCTCTAATCCTTCCATCGTATTGTCCCCTCAAATACGCCTCAAACTCCAGCATCCCCTCTCCTGTTTTGGCAGAAACAGGAAAAATGCGAACCTCCGGGTTCAACTTCTTCACGTGCTCACAGCACTTCTCCAAATCAAACGTGAAATATGACAAGGTATCCATCTTGGTGATAACCAGTGCATCGCACATGGAAAACATCAACGGGTACTTCAACGGCTTGTCATCCCCCTCCGGCACGCTTAAAATCATGACATTCAAATGTGCACCGGTATCAAACTCTGCCGGACAGATGAGATTGCCTACATTCTCCAAAATGGCAATATCTACATCTTCCGTTCCCAACTCCTCAATTCCACGACGGGTCATGCCCGCATCCATATGGCA
This sequence comes from Lachnospiraceae bacterium, assembly GCA_017959525.1. Classification (GTDB taxonomy): domain Bacteria; phylum Bacillota; class Clostridia; order Lachnospirales; family Lachnospiraceae; genus XBD2001. Next base: position 15,508 of record JAGDAL010000335.1, read on the forward strand.
CATGCCATCGGTATGTACCTGAATACTCTTTGCTCCGAAGGACTCCATCTTGATTGCATCTACGTCGGAATCAATATCCGCCTCGATGACACCGATACGGGTGGTATCCTTCATATCGGATACGGTCTTGGACAACAGGGTTGTCTTACCGCTTCCCGGAGAACTCATCAGATTGATGAGTAAGGTCTTTTTCTCAATTAATTCATCACGCAGTACCTGAGCGTCCCGATCGTTGGAGTCCGTCACACTGCGATGTACTTCGATAACTTTCATTTATGCTCTCCATGCCTCCACTTCGTTCTTCAGCCAGGTAATCCATGCGTCAAATCCATCTCCCTTAAGAGAAGATAACGGCAGGATCGGAAGTCCCGGATTCAAACGATCTACGTATGTACGTAACGCATCCAGGTCAAAATCAAAGACCGGTGCGGTATCCATCTTATTAATCAAAAGGCAATCCGTTACGGTAAACATCAACGGGTACTTCAGCGGCTTATCATGGCCTTCCGGTACACTTAAGATGGTGACCTTCTTGGCAGCTCCCACATCGAACTCTGCCGGACATACCAGATTGCCTACGTTCTCTAAGAACACGATATCCAAATCGTCGATTCCAAGCTCATCCAAACCGCTCTGGGTCATACCTGCATCCATATGGCAGGATCCGCCGGTATGTAACTGGATGACACGTGCTCCGGTGGATGCGATGGTGTCCGCATCTACCTGGGAATCTACGTCTGCTTCCATGACACCAATTTTATATGTATCCTTCAACGCATTGATGGTACGAACCAACGTTGTGGTCTTGCCGGCTCCCGGACTTGCCATCAAATTCACCAAAAATGTTTTCTTCTCTGTCAGGCCCTCACGCACCTTAGCAGCCAATGCATCATTGTCTTCCAATACGTGTGCCTTTACCTCTTTTACTCGAATACTGTTATCCACAGCACAGCCTCCATTCTCATTGTTTATCCACAATCTGCGGATAAAAATATTTTAACATGTGAACTATGTTCTGACCACAACAGATTAGCAGATTCGAGGCAATCCTTCGCCCTGTAATACGTCCAATTGGCGGATTCCTCCGATGGCGGTTCGCACCAATAAATCGCCGTGTCCGTCCACGCCTTCGGTTACCTCTCCTACGAGTACCGCTGCCTCTCCGTATTTTGCCTTACGAATGAGCGCTAAAGCAGCTTCGGCCTGGTCCTTCGGAACAGCGGCAATCATCTTGCCTTCATTGCCCATGTACAGAGGATCTAGGCCCAGCAATCCACAGAAATCCCGTACCGCCGGATTCAGCGGAAGGCTCTCCTCCTCCAAAGTGATGGTTACCTTGGAGCTATCGGATAACTCCTTTAACACCGTAGCCAAACCACCACGGGTTACATCACGCAAACAATGAACATCGATGCCGTTATCCAAAAGCGCCATTACCATCTCATTCAACGGTGCATTGTCGCTTTCGATGGAGTTGGTAATATTCATGCGGCTTCCTAGGATGGTGGCATGGTGATCACCCAAGTTACCGGAGACTAAAATTACATCTCCCGGGGCAATCTTGGTAGCGGAGATATCCACACCATCCGGAACGAATCCCACACCGGCGGTATTGATCATAATGCCACCGTTGCCTTCGATCACCTTGGTATCGCCGGCTACAATTTTAACCCCTGCTTCTGCTGCAGTCTCGGCCATGGCCGTCGCAACACGTTTTAACAGCTCGGAATCCGTACCTTCCTGGATGATATAGCCGCAGGTTAAGTACTTCGGAGTTGCGCCGCGCATAAGCAAATCGTTTACCGTTCCGCAGACCGCCAGACGACCGATATTTCCACCCGGATATTCCAATGGAGTTACCACAAAGCTATCGGTAGTAACCGCGATGCGTCCGCTTCCCGGAACAACTGCGCTGTCCTCCATTTCGTTCAATACATCGTTATCAAATGCTTTTGCAAAAATCTCATCAATCAATTCGGAAGTTGCAGCTCCGCCACTTCCGTGTGCCATGGTAATAATCATTTTCCAATCCTTATCTATTCAAATATCTCTGATAGCAGCTTCCCTCGGAAGATACCATGCAGGCGCCCTGAGGGGACAATGGGGTGCACACCTTGCCAAACAGCGGGCAGTCATAGGAAGAAATCTTACCCATGAGCACCTGGTCGCACCGACAGGCCTTGTTAATCTTATGATCCTCATCCAGTCCACGGCTTCCCGCATCGTAGGCAGCGTATTCCGGCCGCAAATACAATCCGGAATCTGCAATCTCGCCCATGCCGCGCCATACAGCCGGCCCCGGCTCGAAGTACTGCTCCACCTTGGCCTGAGCAATGGTATTGCCTTCCGTGGTCACCACCGACGGGTAAAAATTCTTAGTCAGGCTATCGCCCTGCTGCCGTAGCTCTTCCTTCTGCTCCCACATGCGAAGCAAGCCGTAGATGCCAAGCACCAGCTCCTTCGGAGAGAACCCGGTCACTGCAAAGGGAATGCCATACTGACGGGAGAGGGCTTCAAAATGCTTGCTTCCCGTAATGACACTCACATGTCCCGGCGCAATGAATCCATCGATGTGGGCACCGTTATCACACAACCATCCGATCACCGGCGGCATGACTTTTAACGCCGTAAGCAGGCGAATATTTGTAATGTGTTCCCGTAGCATCTCATCCAAAAGCACCGTATACACCGGCACCGTTGTTTCAAATCCAACCGCACCGAAGACATAGGTATGATCCGGATGTTCCTTGGCTAAAGCAATCACATCCATAGGAGAATACACCATCTCTACGGATGCGCCCTGGCCCTTGGCCTCATTCAGGCTGTACTCGGTTCCCGGAATACGCAGCAAATCACCGAAGGTGCACACGGTGGTCTCCGGCTCTTTTGCCAGTGCAATCAAACGGTCTACATAGCCGGAAGGGCTCACGCATACCGGGCATCCCGGTCCGCTCACCAGATGAATCTTCGGGGAAATCACTCTTGCAATTCCCGACTTGGCAATGGCAGCGGTATGACTGCCGCACACTTCCATGAAGGTCACTTCCGGACCGTCATAATTTTTTAAATACTCAATATATGTCTGTAATTCCACGTTTCGTCCCACCTATGAAAAAGCCTGCAGCTCTTCAAACAAGGACTGCAACTCTTCCGCTTCTTCCTGTTGTACGGTCTGAATGATGCACCCGGCGTGGACCAATACATGGTCTCCCACCTTGATATCTACCAGACCTCTGGCGGCACGTACGGTATTTCCGCTAAAATCCACGGTTGCGTATCCGTCGTCACCGATTTCTTTTACAATTCCCGGTAATGCTACACACATAACCTAAACTCCTTCATCTAACAAATGATTTGCATACATCCACAGCTGGCCCAAGGCCAATCCGCCGTCTCCCGCCGGAACCTGCTCGTTCCAAATAACGCGGAAACCCTGTTCCCGTAAGCGCGGCAATAACTGCTTCAGTAACAACTGGTTGTACATACTTCCTCCGGACAGTGCCACAATCCGCTCCCGATCCGGGCGGTAATCATAGCACAGATCCGCTGTCATCTCCGCCAGCGCCACATGAAATTCGTATGCTAACTGTTCCTTGGATACTCCCTCGGCCAGAAGGCGCACCATCTGCGCAATCATGGACGGCGTATCCGCCACCATTATATCACCTTCTGCCAGAATCGGTATGGTAAGAAGCTGCTCCCACTGCCCACCGGCCGCTTCATAGCGTTCTGCTGCTGCCTGCAGGCGATTGGCGCACTCTCCCTCGAAGGTATTCTCCCGACAGATGCCAAGAATGGCAGCCACCGCATCAAAGAAGCGCCCCATGGAAGAGGAGGTCACCACATGAATGCCATTTTCTAACGCCGCTTCCAACAGCGGTTTGGAAGCATCCACTACAAAGGGATTCTCTTCCTCGTAGAGGTATCCGCGCTTGATGGCTTCATGGAGATAACAAATGGCCGGAATGGTGGCATCCTTGGCCATGCGGTTCCCGCCGGTCATTGGAATCGGAGCAATCTGCCCCACATGCTGCATCGACTTCCCATCATAGGCGAACATCTCGCCGCCCCAGATGCTTCCGTCGTCTCCGTATCCGGTTCCGTCGTATGCGAATCCTAACGCCGGTTCCGTGATGCCATGCTCTGCCAATACCGATGCCACATGGGCTTTGTGATGCTGCGCGGCCAACACCGGCGCATCCCCGTGGTGTTTTTTCACATTGGCGGTACTGATATAACCCGGATGCTTGTCACACACATAGGCTGTCGGGCGAAAATCAAACAGCTTGGTAAAAAGCGCCACGCCGGCTTCCTTGGCCTGCTGTGCCCGCAAGTCCTCCAAATCACCGTAGTGACCGCTTAAGTAAGCGAAGTCCTTCCTGCCGAAGGCAAAGACGGATTTTAAATCTCCGCCCACCGCCAGCACATCCTGCTCTACCGCCACATGCATCGGTACCGGTGTCGGCACCAATCCTCTGGCCCGGCGAATGAGCTGGGTTACTTCGCCCTCCACCTGATAAATGGAATCATCCAAGCCCTGCAGGATTTCCCGGTCATTGGCCAGCACCAAATCAATGCCGTCCTCGCCAAGGTATGCCCGCATCTTCTCATCTTGGATTTCAATAGGTTCTCCCCCGCGATTGCCACTGGTCATCACCAGCGGTCCTAAATCCTCCGCCAGAAGAATCTGTAGCGGGTTGCACGGAAGCATGGCACCTAAGCGATTGCTTCCGGCGCAGACTTCCTCTGCCAATGGTTTATCTATGTTGGATTTCCAACGAAGTAATACAATTGGTCTTGCATCACTTCGAAGAAGTTCTTCTTCTCTATCTGATACCGTTGCATATTCCCGCAGACGCTCCACGTCCGGAAACATAACTGCAAACGGTTTGTTTTCACGATTCTTAAATGCACGTAAACGACGTGCCGCTTCCCCTTGATAGGGATCCATTGCAATGTGATATCCACCGATGTCTTTGATGGCTACCAACTTGCCGGCAGATAAGTATTCCTCTGCCAGTTGTAAGGCTGCTTCCTCTTCGGCTACCAATCCATCTGTGGTATAAGCCAGTAACTTCGGACCGCAAGCCGCGCAGGCTGTGGTCTGGGCATGACGGCGGATATTCCCCGGCGTCACATATTCTCTGGCGCACTCCTCACATAATGGGAAGTCTGCCATGGTGGTATGCTCCCGGTCATAAGGCAACTGTCGCATAATGGTGGCTCTTGGTCCGCAAGAGACGCAACTGATAAAAGGATATCGATAACGACGATTGGACGGGTCCAACAGTTCCTGCCTGCAATGGTCGCAGGTACCGATATCCGGCGGCAAAAAACGCAGGCCTTCCGTGAAATCTTCACTGGATACAATGGTAAAAACCTCTGTATCCAGCGGTGTTTCCACATCCTTGATGTCCAGCCGATCCACTCTGGCTCCCGGCAATTCCACCCGGGTTCCATCAAGCAACGAAAGGCGATGGAGGAATTCCTCCATCGCCTCTCGGCGTCCCCTAGCCTCAATGTAGACAACGCCACCGGCATTTCGCACATTGCCGGCAATATGCAATTGTTCACTCAGTTCTGCCACGTAGGGACGGAAGCCCACACCCTGGACCAATCCGTATACCGTGATCTTCTGCGTTACAATTTCATGATTCATACTACTGTGCAGGTGTCTCCTGTCCTTCTGCTGCTTTCGCTGCAGCTGCTGCGGCCGCCTTTGCTGCTGCCGCTGCTTTTGCTTTTTCAGCTGCTTCCTTACGCTTTGCTTCTTCCGCAGCCATTACCTCAGGGGATTTCTGGAAGACTTCCGTCTTCTTCTCTCCACCCGGAGTCTGATATCCCGGTACCATAGTAAGGCACTTCTTCGGGCATTTCTCTACACAGAAACCACAAGCGATACAATCCATACGATCAATGCTCCAGGTTCCCGCATTACGGTCAACAGCCAAAGTACCACATGGACATGCACGTACACACATACCACAGGAAATGCAGTCATCAATGGAGATTTCGATGTGTCCACGGCTGCGCTCCGGATATACATACGGCTCTGCCGGATATGTGGTGGTTACAGGTTTTAAAAATAAATTTTTCAGCGCTTGCGGCGCAAATTTCAAAATTGCCATGTCTAATCCTCCACTCTCTCCATTAACGCTCGGTACAACTGATACATGGATCAATTGTCAAAATCAACAATCCGATATCAGCCAGCTCTGTGTTCTTCAACATCTCGCACAGACCAGGAATGTTAGCAAATGTAGGAGTGCGGATACGCATACGCTCCAAGTTCGGAGTTCCGTTACCCTTCACGTAGTAGAAGGCCTCACCACGAGGCTGCTCCACACGCATGAAGTACTCACCGTCCGGGTTGCCCTTAACAGCAACAGACAGATCACTCTCTGCAGGCATCTTTGCGATGACCTGACGAATGATATCGATGGACTGATAAATCTCCATCAAACGTACGTAACATCTAGCGTAGCAATCACCGTCGTTGCTTGTGATTGGCTCGAAGTCGATGTGTGGGTAAGCAGCATAGCCAAGCTTACGCATATCTACGTTTACGCCTGAAGCACGTGCAAACGGTCCAACTGCGCCAAGTGCATTGATCTGCTCTGCAGTTAAGACACCAACACCCTTCAAACGGGATAATACGGAATAATCCTCAAAGAAGGTACCCTGAATGACCTTCAACTCTGCTTCTACTTCGTCCATGGTCTTCAAGATGAACTTGAACTGATCGTCGGTTACATCTTTTAACACACCACCGATTTTGTTTACAGAGAAAATCAAACGTCCGCCGGCAGTCATTTCCTGGATATCCAGAACCTTCTCACGGACTCTCCAACACTGATAGAACAGGTTCTCGAATCCGAATCCGTCTGCCAAAAGACCTAACCACAGCAAGTGGCTGTGCATACGGGAAGTTTCAGCCCACAAGGTACGAAGGAACTTCGCACGATCCGGAACTTCCACGCCCATGATATGCTCTACTGCTTCACAGTAACCCATACCATGCTGGAAACTACAAATACCGCAAGTACGCTCTGCGATATAAGTCATCTGATTGAAATCACGCTTATCAACCAAGCTCTCCAATCCACGATGGATAAATCCGATGGATGGGATGGCCTCGATGACACGCTCATCTTCGATTACTAAGTCGATATGGACCGGCTCCGGGAGAACCGGATGTTGAGGTCCATAAGGAATGACACTTCTTTTACCCATTATGCTTCCTCCTTCTTCGGTCCAAATGGAGTTTCCACTTCGATACGATATAACTTGTTTTCCAAATCAGCGGAGATCATCTCAATCTTCACACCGAAGAGTTCCTTCATCTCGTTCTCATAGAAAACAGCTGCAGGAATGATCTCGGTAATACTTGGAACGACCGTATCCAAATCAATGACCAAACGTAAGCTATGCAACTGATAGGTGTTGTAGTCAGAGAATGAATAACTGATTTCGTATTTATTTTCTTTGCTTGCAAATACTGCATGTGCCTGAGAAAAACGGAAGCCGGCCTTCTTCAGCTCAAGAGCACGACGAAGCAAATCAGACACTTCGATCTCTTCGAGAATATTCTCCGGACAAATTACTTCTGCCATGTCTTATGCCTCCTTTTTCATCTGTGCATGATGCTCGTCCAAACGCTGCTGGAACAATCCAACGGCCTGAACAACACCATCGATAATTGCCTGTGGTCGAGCGGCACAACCCGGAACATAGATGTCTACCGGGATCACGGTGTCCGCACCACCTAAAATGTTATAACAATCCTTGAACACACCGCCGGTGCATGCGCATACGCCCACTGCGACAACGACCTTTGGACGTGGCATCTGATCATAGATCTGCTTGACCACTTCCTTGTTCTGCTCGTTGATACCGCCGGTAATCAGGAAAATATCTGCCTGCATTGGGTCACCGGTATTTACTACACCGAGACGCTCTGCATCGTAAACCGGTGTCAGCGCTGCCAACACCTCAATATCACATCCGTTACAGCTTGATCCATCGTAGTGGAGAAGCCATGGAGATCTTTTAATATTTGCCATTGCTATTCCTCCTATCGTACGACCATTAAAATGATTAAGTTCACACCTGCAGCCAATAAGGTCACTGCCCAAGTAATCTTGAGCATCTGCTGCCACTTCATACGGGCACTGGAGTTATCGATCAATACTTCCAAGAAGTAAACCAAAAGGATAACAACCACTGCTGCGATGATGCTGTAGATGTTGCTGTTGATGATGAACAATCCTACAACGCCCATTAAGAATACATTCTCATACCACTCGGTAATCTGGAAGATGGCTAAGTTACGGGAACCCATCTCAGTGGTCAGACCCTTTACCAACTCCTGATGCATGTGGTGAGATGCACTGGTGTCGAACGGAGATTTTCTCATCTTAATTGTCAGGATAAAAACAAATGCAACGAAAAATCCCGGTAAGTAAGCGATGTTACTTACGCTGCTTCCTGCAATATCGGCAACGTTGAAGCTGCCTGTTGCAAGGTAAAAACCAACGCAGGTCAAAAGTACAGCCGGCTCGTATGCCATCATCTGGATCAACTCACGCTGAGCACCTGCAGATGAATACGGAGAGCTGGTAACTACAGCTGCAAAGTATAAGAACGTAGCTGCAGTAGACATAACAAAGAAGCACATCAACAGGTCTGCACCGTAGAAGAACAGTGCACCGGTCAATACCATCAATACAAAGTATGTAATCAGTAAGAACATCTGAGATGTAGATACGGTGATGGTCTGCTTGTTCAATAACTTTTTCACATCGTAAAACGGCTGCAATACAGGAGGTCCTACACGACGCTGCATACGAGCGGAAATTTTACGATCCAATCCTTCTAAGAAACCGCCAATGAA
>JAGDAL010000336.1 GCA_017959525.1 Lachnospiraceae bacterium
ACCCTGCCTTCCAAAAGCCCGTAACCACGGGCGTCAATACTCCGAATTCGTTTTCGTGACTTTATTCTAAATCGTTTTCGTATCGATTGCAATCTCCGAAACTCATGTTTCGGAACTATCGTTTTTTGTACATGTTGCACTAAAATACCTCCTATCCGCATTTTCTGTATTTACATTTTCGTGCTTTGTATTTAGAATGGGTGCAAAGGAGTGCGAAAACGTATTCGTTAGTAACATTCCTTCTCACCCGATGTATCTATTATATTAGTTTTTTATCTTTATATCACCCAGTTTGGAGGAAACAATGAAATTTGGTTACTTTGATGACGAGGCAAAAGAGTACGTCATCACTACGCCGAAGACTCCTTTGCCATGGATCAACTACCTTGGTTCCCAGGACTACTTCGGTCTTTTTTCCAACACCGCAGGAGGCTATGACTTCTATAAAGATGCCAAGCTTCTTCGACTAACACGTTATCGTTACAACAACTGCCCGCTGGATAACGGTGGACGCTACTACTATATTAAGGATGGCGACACCATTTGGAATCCCGGCTGGCAGCCAACACAGACTCCGCTTGATTCTTACTCCTGCCGTCACGGCCTTGGATATTCCGTTATTACCGGTTCCAAGAATGGCGTAGAAGCCAAGTTAGAGGCTTTCGTTCCGGTTGGTGATTCCTGCGAGATCAACCGCATCACCTTAACCAACGATTCTGATGAAGTGAAGAACTTAGACCTCTTTAGTATGGTTGAGTTCTGCTTGTGGAATGCAGAAGACGATTCCACCAACTTCCAGCGTAACTTCTCTACCGGTGAGGTTGAGGTTATCGGAAGTACCATTTATCACAAGACCGAGTATCGTGAGCGTCGTAATCACTACGCTGTTTACTCTGTAAACAAGCCGATTGAAGGTTTCGACACCAGTCGTGATGCTTTCGTTGGTGTGTACAACGGTTTCGCTAATCCGGAAGCTGTTTTGGAAGGCAAGAGCCGTAACTCCGTTGCTCACGGTTGGGCATTGGTTGGTAGCCACCACCTGAAGGTGACTTTGGCTCCAGGTGCTTGCGAGGATTTCGTATTCGTTCTTGGTTACTGTGAGAATCCGGTTGACGAGAAGTTCGAAGCTCCTGGCATCATCAATAAGAAGCCGGCCAACGAATTACTTGCAAAATACAAGACTTCCGCACAGGTTGATGCTGCGTTGGATGACTTACATAATTATTGGAACAAGCTCCTCTCTACCTATCGTGTGGATACCGAGGATGAGAAGTTGAACCGCCTGGTTAACGTATGGAATCAGTATCAGTGTATGGTAACCGTCAACATGAGCCGTAGTGCCCGCTACTATGAGCGCGGCATGGGCCGTGGTATGGGATTCCGTGATTCCTGCCAGGATCTCCTTGGATTCGTTCACCTCATTCCGGAGCGTGCAAGAGAGCGTATCATCGATATTGCGAATACGCAGTTCGAAGATGGTTCTACCTACCATCAGTATCAGCCGCTTACCAAGAAGGGTAACGCAGCTATCGGCGGTGGCTTCAACGATGATCCGTTGTGGTTAATTGCCTGTGTTAGCGCTTACATTCGCGAGACCGGCGACTTCTCCATCTCCGATGAGAAGTGTGCAGTTGATAGCGATTTCTCCAAGGCTGTTCCGTTGATGGAGCACTTGGATCGAAGCTTTAGCTACACCACCAAGAATCGTGGACCACACAAGCTTCCACTCATTGGTCGTGCAGACTGGAACGACTGCCTGAACTTGAACTGCTTCTCTGCAGAGCCGGGCGAGAGCTTCCAGATTACCGGACCTTCCGAAGGACCGGTTGCTGAATCTGTATTTATTGCAGGTATGTATGTAAAGTACGGCAAGGAATATTCCGATTTGCTTCGCGCAACCGGCAATACCGCCCGTGCCGATGAAGTCGATGCATTGGTTGCTGATATGACCGCTGCCATCGAAGATGCCGGCTGGGACGGCGAGTGGTTCGTTCGTGCATACGACGCCAACTCCAATCCGGTTGGTAGTCACGTATGTGAAGAAGGCCAGATTTACATCGAGCCTCAGGGTATGTGCGTTATGGCAGGTGTCGGCGTAGACAACGGCAAGGCTCAGAAGGCTCTCGACTCCGTTAAGGAGCGCCTGGATACCAAGTACGGTATCGTATTGTTACAGCCTGCTTATACCAAGTATCACTTAGAGCTGGGCGAGATTTCTTCTTACCCACCTGGATACAAGGAGAACGCCGGAATTTTCTGCCACAACAATCCTTGGATTGCTTGCGCAGAGGCTGTTATGGGCCACGGCGATCGTGCTTTTGAAGTATTCAAGAAGACCTGCCCGGTATACTTAGAGGAGATCAGCGAGATTCATCGCACCGAGCCTTACGTATACTGCCAGATGGTTGCCGGATGCGATGCTCCGAGCCACGGCGAAGGCAAGAACTCTTGGTTAACCGGTACCGCAGCTTGGACCTTCACCTGCATCAGCCAGTACCTCTTAGGTATTCAGCCTACATTGAACGGCTTGCAGTTGAATCCATGTATCCCTCACGATATGAAGGGCTACAAGCTGGATCGTACCTACCGTGGAACCACTTACCACATCACCTTCGACAACACCGCAGGTGTGGAGCGCGGCGTGAAGTCCGTTACTGTAGACGGCGCTGCCATCGAAGGCAACATCCTTCCTCTGACCGACAAGAAGGAAGTGGAAGTTGTCGTAACCATGGGTTAATCTTAAATGACGAAAGACCCTCTCAGATTGATGAGAGGGTCTTTTTTATTCGATGACACTACGAAACAATGCTTCCAATTCTTCATAGGTCGATACTTCATTCAGTTTGCCGCGTAACCTGGCGGAGTGCTGATAACCGGCCGTATACCAGGCGCTGTGCTTGCGCATCTCCCGCATGGCGATGTCCTCGCCCTTGAATTCAATCTGCATTCTGGCATGCCGTAAGATCATCTCCACCACTTCTTCCAATGGCGGCTTGCCAATGAGTTCGCCGGTCTCGAAATAATGCAGAATCTGATGGAAAATCCATGGATTCCCCTGGGCGCCACGTCCAATCATAAAGCCGTCGCAACCGGTCTCTTTTTGCATAGCAATCACGTCCTCTGCGGTTAAGAGATCTCCGTTACCGATGACCGGAATGGAGAGGGCTTCCTTCACCTGGCGGATGATGTCCCAGTCTGCCTTGCCGGAGTAGTATTGCTCACGGGTCCGTCCGTGCACTGCTACGGCGGCCGCTCCGGACTCCTGTGCCACGCGGGCAATCTCGACCGCGTTCACATGCTCGTCATCTACACCCTTTCGAATCTTCACCGTCACCGGCTTCTTGATCGCTTTTACGGTCTTCTCTACAATCTCGCCTACCAGCTTCGGATTCTTCATCAGTGCTGAGCCGTCGCCGTTGTTGAAGACCTTCGGCACCGGGCATCCCATGTTGATATCCAAGATATCAAAGGGACGATCCTCAATCTCATGAGCCATCTGGCTGATACAATCCGGATCAGAGCCAAAGAGCTGTAAGGATACCGGGCGTTCCCGCTCATCCACTTCTAAGAGCTCATTGGTCCGCTTATTGTGGTAAAAGAGCGCCTTGGCAGAGACCATCTCCATACAGACAAGACCTGCGCCCTGCTCCTTGCACAACAAGCGAAATGGCAGGTCACATACGCCTGCCATTGGTGCCAAGATTAAATTATTATCCAAAGTTACGTTACCGATGGTTAATTTTTCAATCATAAAAATCTTTCTAACTGCTTATCTTTTGGTTTTCTTCTTCGCTGCATCCTGCTTCTCATAGATGAAGCGAATTCCCTTCAATGTCAGATCCGGATCGTAAACATCGATGCAATCTGTCTCTTTTGCAATCATGCCGCCAAGTCCGCCGGTGGCAATCACCTTCACATTCTTAAGGCCGGACTCTTCAATCATGTGCTTCACGATATACTCGGTCTGTCCAATCTGGCCGAAGACCAGACCTGCCTGCATAGAGGAGATGGTCTCTTTTGCCAAGATGCTCTCCGGACGACGAATCTCGATCTCCGGAAGCTTAGCTGCATCTTCCCACAGGGCCTTAGCGGAAATACGGATACCAGGAGCTGTTACTCCTGCAACAAAGGATCCGTCTGCCGTTACCAAATCGTAGGTGGTTGCGGTTCCAAAATCCAATACCAATACCGGTCCGCCGTAGAGCTCATAAGCGCCGGCTGCATCTACGATACGGTCTGCACCAATCTGCTTCGGATTCTCGGTGGCAATACGAATTCCGGTCTTGATGCCGGCTTCGATAATAATCGGTTCAATGTGAAAATACTTGATGATACCGCTGGTCAGAGAATGCATCAGTGCCGGTACAACGGATGCGATGATGGCATCGTTGATATCCTTGTGCGCGATACCATTCTGCTCCAAAATCTCACTGATAATCATTCCATACTCGTCAGATGTACGGGCTATTCTGGTGGTCATACGGAAGGTGCCCACCAACTCTTCGCCATTGAATACACCCAAGGTAATATTGGTATTTCCTACATCAACTGCTAATAACATCTCTACCTCCTCCGCGCTTAGGCTTCCTCGCCCAAGAAGAACACGCGATAAAACATCTCTAATGACTCAAACAAATCGGCCTTCTCCCGGCGAATCTGCTTCACCTTCAAGACACTTCCGATATCGTCATAGAGTAAATCTCCCTCATCCATTGCGGTCTCAATCTGGAGATTACCATCTTCATCGAAGTACAACTCGATGGTGCCGCCTACATCTTCCGTAAACAGAACACACATGATTTTCAACTCGTCCTGAATGGAGGATGGAAGGCTTGTAAAGTCCTCTCCCAGATAATATTTTTTCGTATATGCGCTAGAGCCGCATAGAATGATTCGATCCTGATACATAATTTTATCCTTTGCTAATTCTTATCGAGACATGGTGGCGTACATGATTGCCTTAATGGAATGCATGCGGTTCTCCGCCTCGTCGAAGACTACCGAATGCTTACTCTCAAAAATCTCGTCGGTGACTTCCATCTCTGCAAGTCCGAACTTCTCATAAATCTGCTTACCAATGGTGGTGTCCAGGTCATGGAACGCCGGTAAACAATGCATGAAGATAGCATCTGACTTGGCATAGGAAAAA
>JAGDAL010000337.1 GCA_017959525.1 Lachnospiraceae bacterium
AAGTTCTTCAGATAAATCTCACGAAGGGCACGCATGGAGACGCGGCTGTCGTTGTGGTTACGGTTGGTCTCCTGGTTGTTGCATGCAAAATGCTTCGGGCAGGAAGAGGTTCCGCCTTCCTGTAATCCGCGGACACAGGCTGCTGCCACACGTCCGGATAACAGCGGATCTTCCGCATAGTACTCGAAATTACGTCCGCATAACGGGTTACGATGAATATTCATACCCGGCGCCAGATTCACATCCACACCGAAGTGCTTGGCTTCTTCTCCCACCTTCACGAAGGTCTCTTCCACTAGCGGCAGGTTCCAGCTGCAGGCAATGGCGGTTCCGCATGGAAGCAAGGTGGTAAAACGACGAATACGAAGTCCTGCAGGACCGTCTGCCGTAATCAGTGCCGGAATCCCCTTGTTACGCAAGGATTCCGTAATACCACCGAAGGCGCCGGCATTACCAGGAACACCCAAAGCGGAATTCATCGGGCCTTCGCCACGGGTCAGGTTAATTAGATCTACATCGGAAAGCTGTGCAATAAAGGCATCTAAGGACGCCTTGCCCTGCTTTACATCGATAAGTTTGATACCGGTATCCTTCGTTGGTGCGATTTCTTCCGGCATCCGATCTAAGATGCGCTGCTTCAAATCACGACTTCCAAGAGCAATCGCTGCCGCCGGATAGGTCTTGCCGTTGGCTGCAACAGAAACCTTATCCTTACCCAAAGGATGCAAGACGTCAAATCCCTTGTCTACAGCCGGAATGCACACTTCCTCACACTGCTCGATGACTTTATCCTCTGCATAGGTCTGCTCGTAGGCAACCTCCTCACACAGACAGTCCGTACCCACATAGAAGCGGTAAGTACCGGCCTCTAAGAGGAAGCAATCCTTGTGTCCGGTCACTCCGGAATCATCAAAGGAAGCAAGCTCTGCCTCGGTAAAAATCACAGCAACTTCCGTACGTTCTCCCGGTGCTAACAGCTTGGTCTTGGCAAAACCGGCCAACACGCGCTTAGCTTTTCCCAGTTTGCCCTGTGGTGCTTCCGCGTAGACCTGTACTACTTCCTTACCGGCACAATCTCCCGTATTGGTTACACCAACACGCAGAGTGTAAGTCCCATTGGCTCCCTCGCTTACGTCCAAGCCAAGGCACTCCAGTGCAAAGGTGGTATAGGATAAACCGAATCCGAATGGATAGCGAATATCTTCCTTCGCAAAAGTCGTAAAGTAACGATATCCTACGTAGATATCTTCCACGTAGTTGTTGTACTCCCGCTCACCGAAGTTCGCGGAAGACGGATAATCCTCATAGGTCTTGGCAATGGTATCCGTAAGCTTACCGGATGGGCTGACCTTACCGCTTAATACGTTGGCCAGAGCGTTGGCATTTTCCATACCAAGCTGCCAAGCATAGACCACACCGTCTACCTTGTAATCATCCAAGAAGGCCATATCCACGATATTACCGCAATCCATGATGACAACCGTATGAGCGAAGGTCGTGGTTACCTTGGATAGCATATCCTTCTCAATATCGGTTAGATAGTAGCATCCGGCCTCTAACTTATTCTCTCGATCTTCTCCGGCTGCACGGCCGATGATCACCAATGCTACATCACTTGCTGCCGCAGCATCGGATACTACCTGCTGATCCAATGGCATCTCTGCATGATGGTATGGCCAATGGCCCCAGTAACCATGATCCGGCACATGCTCCGGCTCACTGCACCATGCATCATAGATATCTTTCAACTTCTGATTATAAGTAATTCCGGCCTGCTCCAATCCCTGGAAAAAGCTGCGCTCATAAACCGCATGCACATCTCCGCCGGAACCATAACCTACATAGAACCAATCGTGCTGAATACGACCGAATACGGAAACCGTCTGGTCTGAACGAATCGGAAGCACGTTCCCTTCATTCTTTAATAAGACGATACCTTCCTCTGCCAGGGAGCGAATCTGCTCCGGCATACCCGGTGTCACATAGCGCTCGCCCACCGGAATATTCTCCTCCTGAGACAGCCCGGAGCCCATGAACTTATCCATGAACAGGGTGATACGCTTCT
>JAGDAL010000338.1 GCA_017959525.1 Lachnospiraceae bacterium
AAATATCGCATCCCTGTGGATAAAGGCACCGGTGTCTTCAACGGCGATATGGGAATCGTCCGGGAGATTAACGATTACACCAGTTCCATGTGGATTGAATATGACGAAGGTAAGATGGTGGAATACCCATATAAGCAGGTGGACGAGCTGGAGCATGCGTATGCTATCACTATGCATAAGTCCCAGGGTAGTGAGTATCCGGCGGTAGTGATTCCGCTGTTGCCGGGGCCGCAGATGTTAATGAACCGGAACTTAATCTATACCGCCATTACCCGAGCAAAGCAGTGCTGTGTTCTGGTGGGAGATCCGAACGTATTTGAGGGAATGATTCGCAACACCAATCAGGCCAGACGGTATTCCGGTCTGTGTGAGCGGCTGAATCCGACGGTTGAGTAGATGGGGACAGCTGTCCATACTTCGGAAATTGGGTTGACATAACGCCACGCAGTGTATACAATGCAACATTGTGTGGAGGAAAGTGTTATGAAAATGAAGTTTGCAGCAATCAACCGAGATACCAATCAGATTATGGATTTATTTGATAGCGAGCATGAAGCATATAACGCAATGATGGAATACATTGCGCAGGATCGCTTGAATCATACGCCAAATCTACAGGGTTATTACGTTAGCATGATGATCTTAGACAGCAATAATAACTTGGTGATTCGCGGAAGATATCGCTAAGATGATGGTAAATAAAAAGCATGACATTGGGAGATGATCCCGCTGTCATGCTTTCTTTTTATTCCTCGGTACTAGCAGTCACACGCTTGGTGTTCGTGCCGGGTACATAGGTCTCTAAATATTCGTGAATCTCCGAGAAAGACTTCGGGAAGGTTCGTTCAAACAGTTCTGCGATATCCGCATTGTAGAGCTTCACGTAATCAGCGCCATCCGGAAGACCAACCTTGATTTCGGCAGGATCCTCGCCACCGACCAGGATACGGTAGGCCTGCTTGCCGGCACGGTAACCCATATCATAAGGGTCGCTGTAGAAATTCACTAAGGTGTACTGACCAATCTCTGCGTCGCCGCTGACGGTGGACACACCGTGCTTGTTGGCGATATCGGTAATCTCTTCGATATCCTCTAAGAGAGAGCTTCCTGCGGAAAAATAGAAGGCGCTGCATTCGGATGCGGCCTGTTCTACAATCTCTTCCGTGGTATTGCCATTCTCATAGCTAATGACGCGGTTGGAATTGTCGGTAACCAAGTGTGCGGTCAAGCTGTCTTCTGTAAGTTCTTCCCGATTCTCCAATAAGAAATCAATCTGTTCTTCGGTAAAATCCGGAAATGCCTCTTCTAAGGTGTCAGCATCGCATGCTTCGTCTTTTAATACCTTCAGTACTTCGGTCGCAATCTTGCGATAAGAAGCTTCCTTGTAATGTCCCCATTCTTCGGATACCTTGGCAGTACGGATACTGTCATGGGATAACAGTCCGGAGATGATACTGGTCTGACCGATGGAAGTAATGTTGGTGTTGGCGCCTTCCTTACCGGAGTCCTTCACCACGTCCATAGGGGTAATCACCGTATCCTTACGGGCAGGAGTTGCTTCCTCTTCCGTATCTTCTTCGGATGTCTCTTCGGATGTTTCCTCTTCCTCGGCAGCTGCTTCCTTAGCAGCAAGGTCGGAAGAGAGGACCAATTCGTATTCTTTCCATGGAATGCCGGCCTGGTTCAGGTAGCGCTCCAATAATTCGTTCTGATAAATGGCGTCGGTATCGCCTGCAACATAGAGCAGTCCTACCGCATCCAGTGTCGGAGTCGCCTCAATCAAGAGGGAAAGCTGCTCGGCAATGGCCGGAAAAGCGGTAATACCGGTAACGTTACGTCCGGTCAGGCGGTCCCAGGATCCGGAACTAATGATATGTAAAGTGGTCTGGAAATCGTAAATGCCGGTTGCGACAATCGGGGTCTCCATGGTAGCAATGGAAGAGGACACCAAAGCACTCTTGCCATTGGCATAAATCAGGTCGACATTCTTAGCGAGTAGATCCCGGCTAATGCTCTCTCCGTCATGCTCTGCATCGATCGTCTCGGTAACCAGCTTCAGGTGGTCTTCGCCGATGGTGTCGTTCAGTGCATCAACAAAACCCTGTTGCATGGTGCTGTAATATGTATTGTCGCCGGATGCAATGACACCGACGCGATAAGTGGTGGTGTCTTCCTCAGGCAACGGCTCGAACGAGGTGGTTGTGCTTGAGGACTTACCACAGGCAACGAGGCCCAGACACAGGCAGGTTGCCATACCAATACCCAGCAACCGTGTTCTGATATTCTTCATATTAAATATTCCTCCGTGACTATAAAACCAGTCAAAGATGATTTTAGCGACCATTTTGGGATTCGTCAACCAAGGGTCCCATGTGAAAAAGATGAAATTTTTATAAAATTTTCCTGCTTTTTTGGGGATAATTCGGGGGAAAATTTAAGAAAATGTTTATAAACTCCTCTCTACATTCCCGGCGCACCTTGTTATAATAGCCTCTATGAATGTAACAGAAGTAATTGGAAAAATAGGAAAGTTGCTCTATCCGCCCCGATGCATCGGGTGCGATACAGTACTTGCGGAAGAGGAACGGGAGAGCGGAATCTGTAAGGATTGCCGGCCACAGATTCATCCGGTAAAAGAGCCGCTTTGTAAGAAATGCGGAAAACAGATCTATGCATGGGATAAGGCCTATTGCATGGATTGTGATACGAGAGAACATAATTTTCGGCAGGGCAGAGGCGTTTTTCTCTATGAAGGCCCAATGAAACAGGCCATGTATCGGCTTAAGTATGGGAATCGTAGAGAGATTGCAGAGGTGATTGCAGCGGAGGCGATGCGCAATTACGGGGACTGGATTGCGTCCATTCAACCGGAGGCTATCGTGCCGGTCCCGGTGCATCGAAAGAAGCTGTTGCGGCGCGGATATAACCAGGCCCAGGTAATGGCACAAGCACTTTCCCGTAAGACGGGAATTCCGGTGGTGCCCATCGTGGAAAGAACCCTAGATACGCTGCCTCAGAAAGAATTGACCCCCGAAAAACGGGCTAAAAACTTGAAAAACGCTTTTAAAGTACGGGAAAATGGTGTAAAATTTAAGAGAATTCTGATTATTGATGATATCTATACCACCGGGGCAACGGTGGACGCTATCAGCGGAATTCTAATAGACCGGGGGATTGACGAGGTCTATTGTCTCTATGGATGCATAGGACAAGGATACTAAAGGAGGTATTGACATATGGAGGTTAAGAGCTGTAGGACCTGTAAGAGATTGTTCAATTACGTGAGTGGACCGCAGATTTGCCCTGCATGTAAAGACGAGCTTGAGAAGAAGTTTTACGAAGTAAAAGAGTACATCCGCGACAATCCAAGACAGGGAATCAAGGAAATTGCCGAAGCTACGGGTACGACAACACAGCAATTGCAGCAGTGGGTTCGTGAAGAACGTTTGGAGTTCTCCGCAGATTCTGATATCATGCTGAACTGTGAGAACTGTGGTGCACCGATTCGAACCGGTCGTTTCTGTGAGAAGTGCAAGAACAATATGGCTAACAGCATGGCCTCATTGTACGAGCACAAGCCGGAACCGAAGCCGGAGAAGAAAAAGAATGACGGAAACCATATGCGTTTCCAGAGATAGTAACATTATAAAGGGGAAGGGGATCACTGGCAGAGTGCGGGTGAATCCCCTTTTTTCACCGGAGGGAAAACATGAAAAACAAAAGAATCGTAATCGCATTAGGACACAACGCATTGGGCACAACGCTGCCGGAGCAGCAGGCAGCTGCGGTACATACCGCAAAAGCGGTAGCAGAGTATGTTGCACAGGACTATCAGGTAGTGATTACCCACAGCAACGGACCACAGGTTAGTATGATTCATACCGCCATGTCGGAGTTCGCGCGTCTGTATCCGGAGTATACCGCAACACCGATGAGCGTTTGCTCCGCTATGAGCCAGGGATATATCGGATACGATTTACAGAGCGCGCTGCGTTGTGAGTTGATTGACCGTGGCATCGTCAAGAGTGTAGCAACCTTATTGAACCAGGTGAGTGTGGATCCGTTAGATGAAGCGTTCTACAAGCCGACCTAGGTAATTGGTCGCGTCCTGACAAAGGAAGAGGCGGATGCCGAAGAACAGAAGGGCAATCACGTGGTGGAAGTGGAAGGCGGATACCGTCGTATCGTAGCAACGCCGAAGCCAATGGAGATTGTGGAGTTAGATGCCATTACCGCGCTTTTGGATGCGGGACAGGTAGTCATTGCCTGCGGTGGCGGTGGAATCCCGGTATTAACCCAGGACCACAAGTTAAAGGGCGCTTCCGCAGTTATTGAGAAGGATACAGCAGCAGGCCGTCTGGCAGAATTAATTGATGCAGATATGTTAATTATCTTGACGGGAACACAGAAAGTGTGCTTGAATTATAAGACTGCTGATGAACGTCCGTTGGATTATTTGACGGTGGAAGAAGCAAGACGCTACATTGAGGAGGGACAATTCGAAGAGGGAACCATGTTGCCGAAGATTCAGGCTGCAGTGGATTATATTGGGGATTCTGCAATTCGTAAAGTGCTAATTACCAAGCTGGATCCGAATGGTGCTGCTATCGGCGGTACTTCCGGAACTATGATTGGAAAATAATAATAGTTTTTAGTAAGAGGTATTTATGGAACAAATTCGCAAAACAAAAATTATCTGCACATTGGGACCTGCCAGTGATACTCCTGAGATGATGGAAAAATTAATGAAGGCCGGCATGAACGTTGCCCGCTTTAACTTCTCCCATGGAGATCATGAGGAGCAGTTGGGTAAGTTGAACACCTTAAGAAGCGTACGTGAGAAGCTGAAGCTTCCGGTAGCAGCTCTTTTGGATACCAAGGGACCGGAGATTCGTCTGAAGGACTTCGCAGATGGCCCAATCGAGTTGGAAGAAGGCCAGACCTTCACTCTGACCACCCGCGATATCTTGGGTAATCAGAACGAAGTAGCAATTACTTATGCTGATCTTCCGAACGATGTAGCAGCAGGCTCTCATATCTTGATTGATGACGGTTTGGTTGAGTTACAGGTGAAGGAAATCAAGAATGGCACTGACATCGTTTGTGTAGTTAATAACGGCGGACGCGTTTCCAACAAGAAGGGTGTTAACGTACCGAACGTAGAGTTGTCTATGGAGTACATCAGCCCGAAAGATTACAAGGATATCGTATTTGCAGTACAGGAAGATTTCGATTTCATCGCAGCTTCCTTCGTACGTAAGGCTTCCGACATCCAGGAAATCCGCGAGATTTTGAAGCAGTATGGTGGCGAGAAGATCAAGATCATCGCTAAGATTGAGAATAATCAGGGTATCGAGAACATCGATGAGATTATCGAAGAGGCAGACGGAATCATGGTAGCTCGTGGTGACATGGGTGTTGAGATTCCGTTGGAGGACGTTCCGGTTATCCAGAAGATGATTATTAAGAAGACTTACCAGGCTGGTAAGATCGTTATTACCGCAACTCAGATGTTGGATTCTATGATGTCCCATCCGAGACCAACCCGTGCAGAGGCAACTGACGTTGCTAACGCAATCTATGACGGAACCAGCGCAATCATGCTTTCCGGTGAGACTGCACAGGGTAAGTATCCGTTAGAAGCAGTTGAGACCATGGCACGTATCGCACTTCGTACCGAGCAGGATATTAACTATCTTTCCCGTATGAAGAACCGTACCGAGTTGGATCACTCCAGCGTGACCGATGCGATTTCCCATAGTGCATGTACCACAGCAGCTGACTTGAACGCAGCAGCAATCGTAACCGTAACCAAGTCCGGACGTACCGCACAGTGCATTTCTAAGTTCCGTCCGGGTAGCCCAATCATCGGTGGATGTACTTCTGAGAAGGTATGTCGTCAGATGAACTTGTGCTGGGGTGTTACCCCAATCATGGTTCAGGAGATGGATGATGCGGACGACTTGTTCCAGCATGCCATTGATCGAAGTGAAGAAGAAGGCCTTGTCAAAGAAGGTGATTTGGTAGTTCTTACTGCCGGTGTTCCTCTTGGAATTTCCGGAACCACCAACTTGTTAAAGGCTCAGATGGTATAAATATAAAAATAAGACCTTCCGATGGAATTCATCGGAAGGTCTTTTCTTTCATTCAAAATTATTCGCTACATTCACCAATTCCGTGTGCAATACAATAGTCTTTGATTGCACGGAAGGTTTCTGCACTCACATAATGTTCTACGCGGCAAGCGTCCTTAAGGGCGATGTCTTCCTGAACACCAAGCTTCAAGAACAGCGCAGACAAGAACTCATGTCTCTCATACATCTCTTCTGCAATGGACAATCCTTCTGCAGTCAGCGTGATGTGATTGTGATCATCAATCTCTACATAACCATTCTCTTTTAACTGTTTCATAAAGACGGAAACCGTCGCTCTTGCATATCCGAAATAATTACATACATCCGTTGCGCGGACAACATCCTGCTTCTTGGACAGGATCAAAATGGACTCCAAATAGTCCTGGGCAGATTCCTGCATCTTCATACGAAGTTCCTCCTTTAAGGGTTTTCGCATCTGTATTCGAAAATATGATTACATTTTATACAATTTGAATCGGCTTTTCAAGTGATGTTAGTTGAGGCTTTTATTTTTAGGAAAAATTGTACAAAAATGTTTGACACAGATGTTAGAAGGTGCTAACATCTATTTGGTTAGGGAAGCCTACCATCTTTTTACCAAAAGAGGAATATTTGTGAAGGAGGGGATTGTGTGATGCCATTAACATTAAGCAATCCGGGCGAGAAGCAAGTGATTGTGAAGGTCGCCGGTAATGAAAAGACACGCAAATTCCTTGAAAATTTAGGGTTTGTGCAAGGTGAAGAGATTAGTGTGGTTTCATCATTGAACGGAAATCTGATTGTGAATGTGAAAGATTCCAGAGTTGCTGTGGATCAAGCCATGGCTTCTAAGATTTATGTTTAATACGAACGACACACAAGATATTGCATGAAGGGAGTGTATAGCGCAAATGGAAAGAACGTTACATGATGTTAGTGTTGGCGAGACCGTAACCGTTAAGGCAATTCGCGGAGAGGGCGCAGTCAAGAGAAGAATTATGGACATGGGAATTACCAAGAATGTAGAGATTTATGTCCGTAAAGTTGCGCCATTGGGTGATCCGGTGGAAGTAACCGTACGTGGATATGAGTTATCCATCCGTAAAGAAGATGCCAAGATGGTTGAGATTGCATAAGGAGGACATACAGTGAGTATTCGTATTGCATTAGCAGGAAATCCAAACTGCGGTAAGACAACATTATTCAACGCACTGACCGGTTCCAACCAGTATGTAGGTAACTGGCCGGGTGTAACAGTAGAGAAGAAGACTGGTAAGTTAAAGAACAATAAGGACGTAGATATCGTGGATCTTCCGGGTATCTATTCCCTTTCCCCATATACCTTGGAAGAGGTTGTTGCACGTAACTATTTGATTGATGAGAAGCCGGATGCCATCCTGAATATCATCGATGGTACCAACGTAGAGCGTAACCTCTACCTGACCACACAGTTGGTGGAGTTATCCATCCCGGTGGTTGTTGCAGTTAACATGATGGATGTAGTTACCAAGAACGGTGACAAGATTCATGCTGACAAGTTGAGTGAAGCTCTTGGTGTTCCGGTTGTTCCGATTTCCGCATTGAAGGGAACCGGTATTACAGAGGCTGCCGAGAAGGCTGTAGAGATTGCGAAGGCAGGCAACATTACCATTCCAAAGCATCAGTTTAGTGGAGCAGTAGAGCATGCTATTGCACACATCGAAGAGGTTGCTCTTCATTCTATGGAAGAGCGTTATCAGAGATGGTATGCAATTAAGCTGTTTGAGCGTGACGACAAGATTCAGCAGAAGCTGGGCCTGTCTCAGGATATGATTGATCACATTGAAAAAGATATCGCATCCTGCGAGAAGGAAGTGGATGATGATGCAGAGAGTATCATCACAGCAGAGCGTTATACCTATATCGGAACCATCTTCAATGAGGCAGTCACCAAGCAGAAGCGTGAGATGACCACTTCCGATAAGATTGACCGTGTGGTAACCAATCGTTGGTTGGCACTTCCAATCTTTGCTCTTGTGATGTTTGTTGTTTACTATGTATCTGTTACATCCGTTGGTACTTGGGCAACGGATTGGGCGAATGATCAGTTGTTG
>JAGDAL010000339.1 GCA_017959525.1 Lachnospiraceae bacterium
ATACCGTCAGTGCAACCTTCGGTGGCGGTATGAAGGTGGTATACCACTGCGATGGCGAAGGGGATTTCCTTCCGGGCAGCTATACTACCGAGTCCATGGAGCTTTTTGAAGCGGGTAAGGAGTCCCGTTCCTTCCGTGGAGATACCTTAATCGGCGATGATGCCCGTGCCATTCGTGACGGAAACATCAAGGAATTACACGTGTATCTCACACAAAAATAAGTGCACTAAAAAAATGACACCGTTTTAAAAATTGAATCATTTTTTCAGAGTTTATTCCCTCCTATAATCAAGGCATGATAAGCCAAGCACATAAAGTGCAAGATTAAAGGAGGGAATTTTTTCATGAAGTTAAAAAAGCTTATGGCGATCGCATTAAGCGGAGCAATGGTTTTATCCATGGCAGCTTGTGGATCCAGCAGTGAGAGCGGAAGCGCATCTAACGGTGAGAGCGCATCTGCTGCAAATGGGGAAGAGTCTTTGGTTGTTTGGACCTTAGCATCCGACCTGAAGGATTTTGGGGCACGTTATCAGGAGAAGACCGGTGTCAATGTTGAGACCGTAGTTATCGAGCCTGCTGATTACCCAACCAAGGTTCAGACCGCATTGATGGGCGGCGAGACCGAGCCGGACATCATCGTTGGTGAGCCACAGATGTTGGAAGATTTCTATGACAACGGATTCTTCGCTGATCTGGATGAGATGGGCGCTAAGGATTACGATGGTCAGATCGTTGATTACGTTTGGAAAGTTGGACAGGATGCAGAAGGCATCCAGAGAGCAATCTCTTATCAGATTACTCCTGCAGGAATCTACTTCCGTCGTGACATCGCACAGGAAGTTTTCGGAACTGACGATCCGGAAGAAATCGGCAAGTTGTTCGCTGATTACGATACCATTTTAGAGACTGCTAAGACCTTGAAGGCAGCAGGCTACAGAATCTTCGCTTCCGATGCTGAGATTAACTACTTCTCCGGCGACAGCGCTTGGGTAGTAGATAACAAGTTGAACGTAAGTGATGCTCGTTTCGATTACATGGATCTCGTTATCGATCTGTATCAGAATGACTTAACTGCTTATGCAAACCAGTGGTCCACACCTTGGTATCAGGCAATGAGCGGAGAGGTTCCGATTCTTACCGCTGAGATCCAGAACTACGAAGATGATTCCGTTAACGTTTGGGATGCAGAAGCTTTCGAAGAGGCAACTGCTGACTTAGAGAAGACTACCGTATTCGCATTCGGTCTTCCAAGCTGGGGCGTACTTACCATGCGTGATAACGTAGGTGATACCTCCGGTAAGTGGGGCGTATGTGCAGGACCTGCTTATGGTTTCGGTGGTGGTACTTACATCGGAATTTCTTCCTTATCTGAGAAGAAGGACCTTGCATGGGATTTCGTTAAGTTCTGTACTTTAGACGAAGAGACCGCTGACTGGTGGATTGACTACTCCGAAGGTGATACCGTTTCTCTCATCTCTGCTCTTGAGAAGCACAAAGATGATGCAAACGAAGTATACGGCGGAGAGAACCTCTACAGCTTCTGGTTAGAGCAGGCGAAGGGTATTGATTACTCTAAGGTTACCAAGTATGACAAGGTAATCGGTGATGCTTGGGGTGCTGCAATCAGCTCCATCAAGACCGGCCAGGCTTCCAGAGATGAAGCACTTGCTACTTTCTATGATACTGTTGAGTCTACCTATCCGGAGATCGAAGTAACAAGATAGTTTATTCTTCACCATATTTTTTCCCCTAATGAGGGAACCCCTAAATTATAGCCAAGCCCGGAAGACTCTTTCGGGCTTGGCATATCTAAGGAAAACAGAGGTCACTATGAAAACGAATCAAGCAAATAAAAAGTTAACAAGATACAACAACTGGGGCTACCTGTTTGTTGCACCGTTTGTAATAGTCTTCCTCATCTTCAGCGTATATCCTGTGCTTCGTACCTTGTACTTAAGCTTTACGGATCTGAAAGTAATGGGAGATGCTCACTGGATTGGGCTTGCGAACTATAAACGTGTCGTAACGGACAAGTTTTTCTGGATTGCGTTGTGGAATACCGTCCGAATTTGGGTGGTAAATATCGTATTGCAGTTGGGATTGGCCTTCCTTCTGATGATGGTCTTTTCCGATGTGAAGTATAAGATGCACGGTCTTCCTGTATTCCGTGTGATCTATTATCTGCCGAATCTGATTGCAGCAACATCCGTTGCATTCTTATTCAAGACCTTATTGGACTGGAGATTCGGTACCTTCAATCAGATGCTCTCAACCATCTTTCGATTGTTCGGAGCACACTATAACCCAATCGACTGGATTGGAAGTACATCGACGGCAGGATCCACCATCGCTGTGATTCAGGCATGGATGTGGTTCGGTAACTCCTTCATTATGTTGATGGCAGCCGTACAGGGTATTTCCAAAGATTACTTCGAAGCAGCAGCATTGGACGGTGCAGGTCGTTGGACCATTTTCGGACGCATTACGCTGCCGCTCATTAAACCTATTATGATGTATGTTGCAATTACATCATTGATCGGTGGATTGCAGATGTTCGATCTGCCATTCCTTATGACAGAACCTGCCAGCGCATCCTATGGCTCTACGCAGACTGTTATGATGTATCTCTATAAATTTGGATTCACCGCAGGTACCATTCAGACCGGCTATGCATCTGCCATTGCGTATGCATTGTTCCTTATCATCCTGACCGTATCTGTGATTCAGATAAAACTGTTTAACCGAGGGGAGGACTAAAAGATGGGCTTTCGAATTAAAAAAGGAGCACTATACCTGGCTCTTATCATTTTAGCTCTTGCCTGCTTGCTACCGTTTATGCTGATGATCGTTAACGCCACCAGAAGCGGAGCAGAGATTTCCCAGTCATTTACCTTCATTCCGAGTCATTACCTGAAGGAGAACTGGGACCGATTATTCAACTACTTTAATGTATTCCTTGGTATGTGGAACAGCGTATTGGTTGCCGTTCCAGCTACCTTGCTTGGAGTATACTTCCCGGCGCTGACCGCTTACGGACTTGCGATTTACAAGTTCAAGGGCAACAAGATCATCTTCGGAGCAATCCTTGTATTCATGATGATTCCGGGACAGTTATCCTTGATCGGATTCTATCAGTTGTGTACCAAGTTGCACCTGGTAAATTCCTACATTCCGTTGACTATTCCGGCCATTGCGGCGACAGGAACTGTATTCTTTTTACGTCAGTACATCATTGCCAGCGTGCCTTTGTCCCTCATAGAAGCAGCACGTATCGATGGTGCTAACGAGTTGTACACCTTCCATCGAATCATCATCCCGATCATTGCACCGGCGATGGCAACCATGGGAATCATGGGATTCATCGGAAACTGGAACAACTACCTGTTACCTATGATTATCTTGAACAAGAATGACAAATTCACATTGCCGGTTATGATGGCAACCCTTCGTGCCTCCCTGGATATTCAAGCGAACCAGGGTGCAATCTACCTGGCAGTGGCATTATCAGTCATCCCAATTCTGATGGTTTTCACATTCTTCTCAAGATATATCATCAGCAGTATTTCTGCCGGAGCAGTCAAAGGTTAAAAATACTGAAAAAACATCGAAAAGCTGTTGGAAGGCTCTCCTCTCTAACAGCTTTTTGGTGTAAAATGAGGGTACTCATTTTTGGAGTAGATTGTTTAGAAAAAGAGGAAATGCATGTGAAGGGGAAACTTTCTATTTTATTGGCAGCATGCCTTAGCCTGGGATTGCTCACCGGATGTGTGGGAGACAGTACAGAAAAAGAGGCCGTATCCGAAGATGGAAAAGAGCCGATTACCCTGGATTGGTACGTGAACTATTCCTGGTTTACCACGGGATGGGGCGAGAATCTGGTCTCTAAGACCATTACCGAGGAGACCGGTGTGTCGGTGAATTTCATCACACCCATGGGCAACGAGAATAACAAACTAAATACCTTGATTGATTCCGACTCCTTGCCGGATATCGTTACCATCGGATGGTGGGAGCCGCAGCTCCAGGAAATGGTCAGCGGCAACATGGTCTATCCGCTGAATGTGTTGGCGGACCAGTACGACCCAAGCTTCTACGAGGTGACGGATGAGATGGTGCGGGATTGGTATACCTTAAGCGATGGCAACATCTACGGGTATCCGAATTCCACCTTAACGCCGGAGGATTTGGAAAAATACGATAATATCGCGTCCAACGTGACTTTTTTGGTGCGCAAGGATATGTACGAAGCCCTTGGGGAACCGGATATGAGTACGCCGGAAGGCTTCCATGACGCCATTGTTGCGGCAAAAGAGATGTTCCCGGAAGTGGACGGCAAGCCCATGATTCCAATCGGAGCCCACGAGTTCAACGAGGACGGTTGCGTTTCTTTTGACCAGTATCTGCAGCATTTTCTGGCGGTACCGTTTGAAAAAGACGGCCGCAAGATTGACCGTAATACGGATCCCGAGTATCTGCGCTGGCTGAAGATGTTCCGCAAGCTTTGTTCCGAAGGCTACATCAGTGATGATGTCTTCGTGGACCAGCGGACCCAGACCAGTGAGAAAATCGCGGAAGGCCGGTATTTTTGCATGCTGTACCAGCGCACGGATATGGCGGACCAGGAGAAGATTCTCTATGAGAAGGACCCGGAGAAGATTTACATTGCGGTGGATGGACCGAGAAATTCTGCCGGAGATGATCCGATTCTTCCGGTAAACGGAATCTCCGGTTGGACCCTAACCTTGATCTCCAAGAACTGTAAGGATCCGGAGCGTGCTATTCAGTTCATTGATTATCTGATGAGTGAACATGGACAGAAGCTGGTCTATCTCGGTGTGGAAGGTGAGACCTACGACATGGTAGACGGCGTTCCGGTGTTGAAGCCGGAGATCAGAGACCTGTTGAATCGGGACAGGGAAGCTTATGATGCCAAGTACGGCGCGGATTTTACCTACTGGATGCTACAGAGTCTGACCAGTCAGGCCCAGTGGAAGCCGGA
>JAGDAL010000340.1 GCA_017959525.1 Lachnospiraceae bacterium
CAATAAGGTGCTGAAGATTATCGATAACATCGATGACAAAGCGTTTGTGAATGTTATCCGCACGGAACAGTTGCGGGGAGCGTTTTATATGAGGCCAAAGGACTAAATACGGCGTTTACATTCTATTTTTCAAATGATATATTAAAGGGCGGATGGCATTCGAAAGAAGCTGTACCGCTCTTTTTATTTTTTCGTTTTTTTATCGGCTTGTATCCCGGAGGTGGAACAAGACCATGCATCACTTCTTCCTTGCGAGGAGGTGATTTTATGAACATTGGATTTGTAGGCGCAGGCAAAGTAGGCTGCAGTATTGCGAAGCTACTCGCCCAGCGCGAAAAATGCGTTAGCGGCTTTTACAGTCGCAGTCATTCCTCGGCTATGGAAGCAGCCGAGTTTGTAGGCACAACTGCTTTTGACGATATCAATCAATTGTTGGAAGTGAGTGATGTGTTGTTTCTGACGGTGCCGGATGGTGCAGTTGCCACCGTGTATCGTAGTCTGAATCCGAATTTACTGGTCGATAAAATCATATGTCATTGTAGTGGCGCTCTGTCCACTGCAGTCTTTGAAGGAATAGAAAAGTGGGGTGCATCCGCTTTTTCCGTTCATCCGTTTGTGGCGATTAGCAGTCGCTATGAGTCATACCAATATTTACCCAACAGCATTTTTACATTGGAAGGCAAGGGCGCTCGCCCGGAGCACAAGGAAGCCATGCTTGCATTACTTCGTGATCTGGATCTTCGTGTGGAGGAGATTTCCGGGGATGCCAAAGTGGCATACCACGGCGCGGCAGTGATGGCAAGTAACCTGATGCTTGGACTTTTGTCTGTGGCAAAGCGGGAACTTGTGGCAGCAGGCTTTTCCGAAGAAGGGGCAGAGGCAGCCATTCTGTCACTGGCCAAGGGCAATCTTGGAAATGCCTTAAACGCCAAGGAGCAACCCTTTGTGACGGCACTGACCGGTCCTATTCAGCGTGGAGACGCGGCGACGGTTGCCGGACATCTGCAGGCATTTTCCGGCGATACTAGGGAGATTTACCGTTTGCTTTCCAAGGAAGTATTACAGCTGGCACGGGCAAAAAACAGCACATTGGATGACATCGAAATTGTTAAGCTTCTGTATGAGGAGGAATCTTAGAAGATGAAGAACACAGTAACCACGTTGCGTAAGCAAAAGGAAGAAGGCAGTAAGATTAGCATGCTGACCTGTTACGATTACACCACCGCTTGTCTGGTAGAGCAGGCCGGAGTCAACGCCGTATTGATCGGTGATTCTCTTGGCATGACCATGTTGGGATACGACGATACCCTTCCGGTCACCATGGAGGATATGATCCACCACACCAGAGCGGTGTCCCGTGGATTGAAGGATACATTTTTAGTAGCAGATATGCCGTTCTTGTCCTACCAGACCAGCACCTATGATGCGGTAGTCAATGCCGGTCGTCTGGTAAAAGAGGGCCATGCCCAGGCAGTGAAGTTGGAAGGCGGTGCCTCTGTATGCGAGCAGATTCGCGCCATTGTGAAAGCAGACATTCCGGTGTGCGCACACATCGGTTTAACCCCACAGTCCATCAACGCCTTCGGTGGATTCAAGGTACAGGGCAAGGATGCAGCCCGCGCCCGTCAGGTAGTAGAGGATGCATTGGCTGTTCAGGAAGCAGGCGCATTCATGGTGGTATTGGAGTGTGTACCGGCAGCATTGGCTAGCTACATCACAGAAATCTTGGATATTCCGACCATCGGAATCGGCGCAGGTGCCGGTTGTGACGGACAGGTATTGGTATACCAGGATATGCTTGGTATGTTCTCCGGAATGAAGCCATAGTTCGTAAAGCATTTTGCGGAAATCGGTGAGACGATGCGAAGTGCATTTGCAGCATATGATGAGGAAGTAAAGAGCGGTGCATATCCGGCAGAGGAGCACACCTTCAAGATTTCTGAAGAAGTGATGGATGAAGTAAGAAAGGGAATGGACGAGGCATGTTAAGAACTACAACCAAGCAGGAAGTAAGAGAACAGGTAAAGGCATGGAAGGCCGAAGGTCTTAGCATCGGGTTGGTGCCAACCATGGGCTATTTGCATGAAGGGCACGGAAGCTTAATCGCACGTGCCAGAAAAGAGAACGATCGTGTCATCGTATCGGATTTCGTAAACCCGATTCAGTTCGGACCGAAGGAAGATTTGGCAACCTATCCAAGAGACTTCGAGGCAGATTGCAAGTTATGTGAGGAGTTAGGGGCAGATTTGATTTTCCATCCGGAACCGGAAGAGATGTATGCCGAGAATTTCCATTCCTATGTGGGCGTGAATGTACTCTCCGAGAATCTCTGCGGCAAGAGCCGTCCGATTCACTTCAACGGTGTGTGTACCGTTGTAACCAAGCTGTTCATGCTGTCTCAGGCAGACCGCGCATACTTCGGACAGAAGGATGCACAGCAGCTGGCAATCGTACGTCGCATGGCAAGAGACTTAGACTACAACATTGAGATCGTTGGATGCCCGATTATCCGCGAGGAAGACGGCCTGGCAAAGAGCTCCAGAAACACCTATCTGTCCGCCGAGGAGCGCAAGGCAGCAGTAGTATTGCATCGTGCCTTAACCTTGGGCGAGCAGTTGGTACGTTCCGGCGAGAAGGATGCGGCTAAGGTGGTTGCAGCCATTACCAAGGAAATCGAAGCAGAGCCGCTAGCCCGCATCGATTACGTGGAGCTGGTGGACTGGAACGAGTTACAGCCACAGAGCGTAGTACCGGATCAGGTATTGGTTGCTGTTGCGGTGTACATCGGCAAGACCCGTTTGATTGATAATTTTATTGTGGAGTAAAAAGAGGAAGTTTATGGAACTGACAATGTTAAAAGGAAAAATCCATCGTGCCGTCGTAACCCAGGCAGCCCTCGATTACGTGGGAAGTATTACCGTAGATTCGAAGTTACTGGAAGCGGCCGGCATCCTGGAGTATGAGATGGTGCAAATCGTAGATGTGGAGAACGGAAACCGATTTGAGACCTACACCATTGCGGGAGAACCGGGCAGCGGCATGATCTGCCTAAACGGTGCGGCAGCCCGTCAGGTGCAGGTGGGAGACCATGTCATCATTATGTGCTACGCCCGTCTGAATGAATCCGAAGCAGCCAGCCATAAGCCGAAGGTGGTTTTTGTGGATGAGAAGAACGGCATCAGTCGCCTAACCAACTATGAAAAACACGGACGCTTAGAGGACATGAACTAATTGACGGAATGGATTGTGAACTACTACAATAGGAGTAGTTGACGAGGTGCGTATTATGACAAAAGACAGCGTAGTATCCATTTTAAAAAATGCCAGGGATTACGTATCCGGGGAAGCAATTAGTAAGGAGTTGGGAATATCTCGTGCGGCCATTAACAAAGCGGTGAAGTCTCTGCGGAGTGAGGGTTACACCATCGATTCGGTAACCAATAAGGGGTATATATTGGTTGAGGGACCGGATCATTTGACGGCAGGCGAGATGCAATCATATCTTGGGGAGAAGCGCATGAAGCAGGTGGTTTGCTTGGAGAGCACACCATCCACCAATCTGTATCTGCACGGCATCGCCTATGAGACGGCAGATCGGACGGTGGCGGTGGCTAACGAGCAGACAGCCGGACGCGGGAGATTAGGACGGACATTTGAATCCCCGAAGGATACAGGAATATATTTATCTTATCTTATGAAACCGAAGGTGGCGCCGCAGGATGCGGCCACCATTACCGCATGGACCGCAGTAGCAGTGTGTCGTGCCATGG
>JAGDAL010000341.1 GCA_017959525.1 Lachnospiraceae bacterium
ATGAACGTTGGAATGCTTTCTGAAGGCATGAGCGTTACCGTTCATTCCCGCGTAGACCAGAGCAAGACCTGGGAAGGTACCATCTCTAAGATTGATACCGAGAGTGTGAATAAGGATACCAATAATAATGATATGTATTACGGCGGTGGTTCCGGCGGAGAGTCTTCCACCAAGTACACCTTCTATGTAAACCTTGGTAGCGTGGACGGATTGCTCTTAGGACAGCACGTCTATATTGAACCGATTTTCGATTACGGTGATATGGAAGATGTGGAATCCGATGTAGTGACAGAGGATGTAGGCGTGGTAGAAGAGGGAGCCGAGGAGGCAACCGAAGAGACGACAGAAGAATAGGAAAAGAAGGAAATCTTATGATTTTAGAAATATCGAATATTTATAAAACATATCAGCAAGATGCCTTGGAAGGTCCGGTTTTAAAAGACGTCTCGCTGTCCGTAGATAAGGGTGACTACCTGGCCATCCAGGGACCTTCCGGATCCGGTAAGTCTACCTTGATGAATATTGTGGGATGTTTGGATCTTCCGACGGAGGGCAAATATCTGTTGGATGGAATCGATGTGTTGCAACAAAGTGACAATTCCCTGTCCGAGATTCGTTGCCACAAAATCGGATTCGTCTTCCAGAGTTATCAGTTGCTCCCGGGAGAGACAGCCCTGCATAATGTAATGTTACCGCTATCTTTTGCCGGAGTACCGCGCCACAAGCGGCGGGCAATTGCAGAGGATGCACTTCGTCGTGTAGGCCTGGGCGAGCGTATGCATTTCATGCCAAACCAATTATCCGGTGGTCAGAAGCAGCGTGTTGCCATTGCAAGAGCCTTAGTTAACGATCCGCAGATTCTTTTGGCAGATGAGCCGACCGGTGCGTTGGACCAGAAGTCCGGTGCACAGGTAATGGAGCTGTTTAAGAAGTTAAACGACGAGGGTGTGACCATCGTTATGATCACCCACGACAGCGGAATCGCAGCGCATGCCAAGACGGTAAAATATATCGTCGACGGACGAATCTATGACAGAGAGGAGGATGCACGACATGCCATTGTTGAAGAAGAACAAAGCGTCGAAAGCGCCGAAGGCACCGAAAGTGAAGAAGCATAAGGGCAAGATTGTCGGCCTTGTCATCCTCGGAATCGTAGTATTAGCGGTTGTGGGCGGAAGCATTTACTATAAGTACATGTACAGCAAGGCTTACGTGCAGACCGTCATGGATATGAATATGACCTGGGTGTTAAGCAATAATTCCAGCGAAGGTGTGATTCAGGATGCGGCCACCCAGAATATTTACTGGGATGCCACCAGCAACATTACGGAAGTCTACGTGAAAAAAGGCGATACCGTAGCGGTAGGCGACAAGCTCTTCCAGTATGATACCGAGAGCTTAGAACTCCAGGTAGAGCAGGCAAAGTTAAGCTTAGACGTAGCCAATTACAATCTTTCTGTAGCTAAGCAGGAACTGGAAAATACCGGCAAGGCAACCATCGTGCCGACAGATAAGGCACAGGCGGATGAGATAAAGAAGATTGATGAGAAGCATGAAGCAGATTTGAAGGCGGCACAGGATGCATATGATGCAGCCGTTGCAAAAGCTGCGAAAGATGCAGAGGATGCGAAGAACGCATTTATTGAAAGCCATGATATTTTGAAAACCGGAAGTAAAAGTGGTGGAGCCGGTGCTTCTGCAGCTGATGCAATTGTGTATACCGGTGATGATAATAGTATCGTACAAGGAAGCCAGATTAATCTGTGGGTGAAAGGAAATTCGGATAAGGGGATTACGCCGCAGTATGTGACTTTGAAGTGTGCAACTTTACCGGATTGGGAAATTGGCCCAATGAGTTCTGTTGTTGATGATTCTGCATGGTATGATTTGAAGACACACAGCATTCATACATTTGATCCACCTGCTGAGGTCCCGGGGCCGGCTGTAATAGCCGATCCAAAGTATCCGGAATATGACCCGAAGGGCCTGACGGAGAATGAGAAGAAGGAACAGACTGCATCCGATGAAATCGGCATCAAGAAGGCAGAGAACGCAGTAAAGAGTGCCCAGATCAATTTGGATGATGCGAAGCGTCGTCTGTCTGAGGCAACGGTCACAGCCAAGATTGCAGGCGTGATTTTGACCATGGGTGATTATAAGAACCCACCGCAGGACGGCAGTGCTTTTATCACGATTTCCAGCCAGAACGGCTTGGCAGTTACCGGATATGTGAGCGAGCTGCAGTTAGATTCCATGAAGGAAGGCGACGAAATCGCCATCAATTCCTGGGAGAGCGGCTCATATGCAACGGCAACCATTACCGAGGGATCTTCCTATCCGGCAGCCAACTATAACGGATGGAGCAACGGCAACAGTAATGTATCCTGGTATCCGTACACCGCATACATTGAGAATGCAGACGGATTTAAGACCGGCGAGTACGTGCAGATTTCCAAGGTGATGGAAGAGGATATGGATGCCATTGTTCTGGAAAAGATTTACGTCCGCAGCGACGACAACGGCAACTATGTACTGGCAGACAACGGCAAGGGCCGTCTGGTGAAGAAGCCGGTAACGGTAAAGAATACTTCGGATTCGGAGTATGTTCAGATTACCGACGGACTAACCTTGGATGATATGATTGCATTTCCGTATGGCAGCAAAGCCAAGGAAGGCATGAAGACCACAACACAGATGTCCGTATTTGATATGTTATTCTAGGAGGAAGCTTCAAATGATTGAAAATATTATACTTTCTATGCGAGGTATATGGTCTCATAAGCTTCGCTCCATATTAACCATGCTGGGTGTCATCATCGGTATTGCATCCATCATTGCCATCGTATCCATCGTGCAGGGAACCAACCGGAAGCTGGAGAAGAGCTTAATTGGAGCTGGCAACAACGTGGTGACAGTCAGTGTGTTGCAGGACAACTGGGAATATGATTTTTCCAGTGGTGTTCCGAACGGCATTCCGATGGTCAATGACCAGTCCATTGAGAATATCAAGCAACTGGACGGCGTGGTAGATGCAGGCAAGTTCCACGTGCGCCAGGGCTGGGATCAGGTATACTATCAGGATATAGGAATGAGCTACGGCAAAATCTACGGCATCAACGCCGGTTATCTGGATATGGTAGAGTATCGGATTTCTGCCGGCCGTGATTTTACCGAGGAAGAATATACTTCCGGTAAAAAAGTAGTGATTATCGATGAGGGTGCCAGAGAAATTCTTTTTAATGGAGAGAATCCGGTAGGCGAAGCCATTGAGATTAACAGCGAGCCTTTTGTAGTCGTGGGCGTTGCGAAGAATCTGAATAAGGAAGAGGAAGAGTACGAGTCCATCAATGATTACTATATGAACAGTTACTCCAACGGACAGGGACAGGTCTTCATTCCGGACGGAACCTGGCCAATCATCTACCAGTATGATGAACCGGAATCCGTAGCTATTAAGGTACAGACAGCAAAAGATATGCAGCCGGTAGCAAAGAGTGCTTCCGAAGAGTTGAATATGTATCTGATGTCCGATCAGTATCAGTATGGTTCCAACAACGGAGATTCCGGAGATGAGTTGAAGACCTTAACCAATGCCATTCAGTTGATGCTGGTTGGTATCGCAAGCTTGTCCCTTCTGGTTGGTGGTATCGGTGTTATGAATATCATGTTGGTATCCGTCACCGAGCGTACTTCCGAGATTGGTTTGAAAAAAGCACTTGGCGCCAAGCGTCGTGTGATTATGGCACAGTTCTTGACCGAGTCTGCTGTACTGACCAGTGTTGGCGGAATCTTAGGTATTATTGTCGGAATTGCGCTGGCCAAGTTGATATCTTCTTTAACCGGCTTGGAATTTGCGGTAAGTATTCCGTGGATTTTTATTTCCGTCGCATTTTCTATGGGAATCGGTATTCTCTTCGGAGCAATGCCGGCCTCCAAGGCATCCAAGCTGAATCCGATCGAAGCCTTGAGACGAGATTAATTTACGCCATTGACACACCGGGATTCGTGTACTATAATGTAACGGCTGATGTAGTTTTGAGATAAATTACCATTAGCCCCGGTAGTTTATTTTTAACTATATAGAGGCGGGTTCAGTATTTCGGACATTTTACTGATGAGCCACGAGTAACATCAATAGAATTATAGGAGGATACAACCAGATGAATACATATATGCCAAACCCTGCTAAGGTTGAGAGAAAATGGTATGTTGTTGATGCAGAAGGACAGACTCTTGGTCGTCTTGCATCCGAAGTTGCTAAGGTATTAAGAGGAAAGAATAAGCCAATCTTCACTCCTCACGAGGATTGCGGAGATTACGTTATCGTAGTTAACGCTGAGAAGATTAAGGTTTCCGGTAAGAAGTTAGATCAGAAGATTTACTATCATCACTCTGATTATGTCGGAGGAATGAAGGAGACTTCTCTTCGCGACATGTTAGCTAAGCACCCAGAGCGCGTTATCGAGCTTGGTGTTAAGGGAATGCTTCCTAAGGGACCTCTTGGAAGAGAGATGTACAAGAAGTTATTCGTATACGCAGGCGCTGATCACAAGCATGAGGCTCAGAAGCCTGAAGTTCTTACATTTTAATAGGAGGTAACGACATTGGCTAAGAATTCTAATAGATATTACGGAACCGGAAGAAGAAAGTCTTCTGTTGCAAGAGTATATTTAGTACCAGGAACTGGTAAGATCACTATCAATAAGAGAGACATCGATGAGTACCTTGGTCTTGAGACCTTGAAGGTTATCGTTCGTCAGCCACTCGTATTAACCAACAATGTTGACAAGTTCGACGTATTGGTTAACGTAAGCGGTGGTGGTTACACCGGACAGGCTGGAGCAATCCGTCATGGTATCTCCAGAGCTTTATTAGAGGTTGATGAGGAGTATCGTCCAGCTCTTAAGAGCGCAGGATTCCTTACTCGTGATCCTCGTATGAAGGAGCGTAAGAAGTACGGTTTGAAGGCAGCACGTCGTGCACCACAGTTCTCCAAGCGTTAGTCTTACATCTGGTTTATTACGATTACAAAGGCCACATTTCTATGTGGCCTTTTATTTTTAGAAAAAGATTACTCCCTGTCGAATTTGTTCCAGAGAGAGGGAGAGACAATGAACAAAGACAAAAAAATGATGTGGTATACATTAGCACTCATGGCATTCTCTACCGTTTGGGGATTTGGTAATGTTGTGAATGGTTTCGTATACTTCAACGGTAACCAGGTAATCTTCAGTTGGATTTTGATGTTTGCGCTGTACTTCGTACCATACGCATTGATGGTAGGTGAGTTGGGATCCGCATTCAAGACTTCCGGCGGTGGAGTCAGCTCCTGGATTCATGCAACCTTAGGACCGAAGTTCGCATACTATGCAGGTTGGACCTATTGGGCATGCCACATTACTTATATTTCCAGTAAAAGTAGTGGTGGATTGAAGGCATTAAGCTGGGCTATTTTCCGTAATGCGGAGACCTATGATTCCTTCAAGACCATTTATGTACAGCTTGCTTCTTTGGCCATCTTATTGATTTTTGGTTATATCGCAAGCCGCGGATTGAATCCGCTGAAGTCTCTTGCAACCATCGCAGGAACCAGCATGTTCATCATGTCTATTTTATTTATTCTCATGATGTTCGCAGCGCCTGCAATTAATCCACAGGCAACTTATGTTGCTGCAGATACTTCTATGAAGGCTCTGCTTCCGGAATTCAATGTGAAGTATTTTACTTCTCTGTCCATTCTGGTATTTGCAGTTGGTGGATTTGAGAAGATTTCTCCATACGTTAACAAGGTAGAGAACCCAAGTAAGGGATTCCCGCGTGCGATGATTACACTTGCAATCATGGTTGTGGTATCTGCAATCCTTGGTAACATTGCACTTGGTATGATGTTTGATCCGGCAGTGATCAATGAAAGTCCGGAATCTTTTAGCGCTTATGTTGCAAACGGTTCTTACTGGGCATTCCAGAGATTGGGCCAGTATTACCACATCGGTGATGCGCTGGTAGTTATCTACGCATTATGTAATGTGGTTGGACAGTTATCCACATTGGTATTGTCCATCGATGCACCGCTTCGAATGTTATTGGACAACGAGGATGCACGTGATTTCATCCCATCCAAGTTGTTGGTTCAGAACGATAAGGGTGCTTACATCAACGGTATCAAGATGGTTATGGTATTATCCGGTGGAATCATTTTGATTCAGTCCTTCGTACCGGGCGCAGCTGAGGTATTAAAGCAGTTGAACAAGTTAAACTCCGTATGTATGCCAATGCGTTATTTGTGGGTATTCATCGCTTACATCGCTATGCGTAAGGCAATGCAGAAGTTCCCTGCAGAGTATCGCTTTGTAAAGAACCAGGGCGTTGCACTGTTCTTCGGATTCTGGTGCTTACTGGTAACCGCAGCATGCTGTGTCTTGGGTATGTACGATGAGGATCTCTTCACCATGATCTTAAACATCGCAGCTCCGGTTGTGTTGTTTGCACTTGGAATTATCCTTCCACAGATCAAGGCTGCTGAAGATCGCAAGAACGCATCCAAATAGATAAAATAAACTGCCAAG
The DNA here is from genome assembly GCA_017959525.1 of Lachnospiraceae bacterium. Lineage (GTDB taxonomy): Bacteria > Bacillota > Clostridia > Lachnospirales > Lachnospiraceae > XBD2001. Next base: position 6,567 of record JAGDAL010000341.1, read on the forward strand.
GGGATTATCCCTTGGCATTTTTTGTGATGTGATTATCGGTGAAAAAGCCATTTACTTTGGCCTATGGTATGTAACCGGCTGTATCTCCGTTTCCCCCGGAATATATACAGCGGCATACTGCTCGCCGGATGTCACAGATTCTTTTTTCTCAAAAGACTCTTTTTTCTTACGAAGCTGCTTTTTCTCATTTTCTCTTTTCTGCGAAGTCATCGTTGTCGGACCGACAATCTGGGTAATAAACCTATCCATAAGTCTACCTCCTTGATTGTGCTGATACGAGTCACTATTTCTTTTCACTTATATTATCGTATATTTCGTGCGAAAAATTAAGATAATAAGAGAAATAATTATAAAACTTCGACATATTAGGAGAAATATACGAAAAATATCCAGACGGAACCGGAGGGTTTTGGGCGAAATACATAAATAAAACCTTGAAAAATCAACATTTTCGCGGGAGAGGGTGCGAAAACCAAGGGAGATATGGTATACTTCTTGTCGTGAGAAGTACACGTAGAGGAATATAAATCATTTCAAATATAAGGAGGGCAAGGTTATGCCAATGCCGGAACAGTCAATTGAATTTCGTTATGACACACAGTTATTGTTGGATAAGTATGTAGAAGACGGAGAGGATCCGGATGATGTATCCGATGATCTCGTAGATGAGATCCGTGATTACTTACTTGAGAACGTGAAGGGTGACAGCATGGTAATTGCCGGCGATTCCGGAGAGGATGAGTTCGGTGAGAAGGCTACCGTGAAGTTACATTATCACGTGAATGAGCCATGGGATGTCTTAGCATACTGCCGCAAGTTCGGTGAGATTTATGACATCGTGGTAGAAGACATGGATCGTCAGTCCAGAGATTTGAAGGGCTAATTTTTAGAAAAAGTTGAGGCGCTATTCCGATTGGAATAGCGCTTTTGTTATGCCATCCTTACACATTTGTTTGTAAAAGAATACGCAAAAACATCCCCCTAGTGGGGTTATTGGACACAAGGCCACACGTGTCCATTGACGCTCCAAAAAACGCAAGATACAATAAATTTAAGGAGTTTATACTCATGTGTGAATATTTTAACGAATTTAGGGTTCACATGAGGATAAGTAATTTGAGTTCACAGAACTCTTGAATTGTATGTATGTGAGAGGAGACTTAAATATGGCAGACTATGAGAAGATGGGATTTACCAAGCCTGCAGATTGGCCGGAACCGACCAGGGATAATACCGAGGTAACTTACCCGATCAAGCCTTATTTCGCACCTGCAGAGGGCGAAGCACTTCGCGAGCCGATCGTGAAGTTAGGTACGATGATTACAGACCGTGTATTACAGAAGTTAAAGGTGAAGAAAATCACCGGCGACGATCCTGAGTACTGGGCATTGGCAAGCTTTGTAACCGATGAAGAGGCAGAACTTGCACTTACCATGGGTGTTCGTCTTCCGAAGACTTTTGAAGAGATTTGTGCATTGAATCCACAGCTTTCTACCGAGAAGGTTCAGGCTTTATTGGATCGTATGTCTTACACCGGTTTGGTTGAGTGGAACAACGAGAACTTAGATGGCAAGAATCCGGAAGGTAAGCGTCGTTACGTTGTACCGAGATACGTACCGGGATCTGCAGAGTTCACCAACATGAACGCTGACATGATCGATGAGCATCCGGAACTTGGTATGTTCTTCCACATGATGACCAAGCTTCCATTGGAGAAGGTTACTCCTATGGTTCCTTTGGGTGGTGCCGGAATCGGTATGCACGTTATTCCTGTTGAGAAGGCCATCGAGATGGAGAATGAATCCGTTGACGTTGAGCACATTTCTCACTGGTTAGAGAAGTATGAAGGCAAGTACGCTAAGAGCCCATGTTCTTGTCGTCGTAGCCGTAAGACCTATGATGAGGGTTGCGGTGATGATGAGATGGGTTGGTGTATCGCTGTTGGTGATATGGCTGACTACGTTGTTGAGACCAACAAGGGTGGCGAGTACATCACCAAGGAAGAAGCTTTGGATATCTTCCGTA
>JAGDAL010000342.1 GCA_017959525.1 Lachnospiraceae bacterium
CACTTATTTGCTTCTAAGAAGCGCAAGCTTGGCCTTATGGACTTTTCCGATATGGAGCATTTTGCCTTGGATATCTTAGTGGACCATACCACTCATGAGATTCGTCCGGTGGCCAAGGAGATGGCCGGCTTCTTCGAAGAAGTTATGGTGGATGAGTACCAGGACAGTAACTACTTGCAGGAGACCATTCTCCATGCGGTATCCAAGGAGAGCTTAGGTAGCAACAACTACTTCATGGTAGGTGATGTGAAGCAGAGTATCTATCGCTTCCGTCAGGCAGAGCCGAAGATTTTCAATGATAAGTATGCCGCCTTTACCAAGGGCGAGAGTGCCCATCAGCGCATTGACCTGGATCAGAACTTCCGAAGCAGAGGCAATATTATTGAGACCGTCAATGACGTGTTCCGTTATATTATGCTGCCGGATATGGGCGGCGTTGCTTACGACGAGGATGCAACGTTAAAGCTGGGTGCCACCTTTTATCCGGAATCCTCTGCGGACCTTCGCACCGAGTTTCTTATGGTACAGAAGGATGACCCGGTATTTGCGGATGAGAACATTCAGGCAGACGAAGCGGAGTGGGTGAAGATTGCTCTGCGCATCAACGAGCTCATTGCCTCCGGGATGCAAATCTACGATAAGAAAATCGACGGTATGCGCCCACTGACCTATGGGGACATTGCCGTATTGCGCCGTGGACTCTCCGGCGGTGTGGGCGAGCGTATGATGGAAGTCTTCGAGAGCTATCGGATTCCGTCCCACTTAGAGAGCAGTACGGGATACTTCAATACCTTAGAGGTGGAGGTGGTCTTATCCTTCCTTCGCATCTTAGATAACCCAAGACAGGAAGTGCCGTTAGTGGCAGTGCTTCGGTCTCCGATTGTAGGATATACGGATGAGCAGCTATCCAGGATTCGATTGGAATACCCGGAGTGTTCCTTTACGGAAGCCGTGTTTGCTTACGGGGAAGCCCATGAAGAGGATGTAAGGCTACAGAAGTTCTTGAACTTATACGAGACCATGCGGGAAAAATCCGCGGATACTTCCATCCATCGGATGATTCAGCTTTTTTATCTGCAGACCGGATACTTAGAGTATGTATCGGCCCTTCCGGGTGGAGCAGTACGAAAAGCCAACCTAGAGAAGCTCATCGACTTAGCGGTCACCTATGAGAATAGTAGCTTCCGTGGACTGTTCCATTTTGTAAACTACATTGAGAAGCTGAAAAAATACCAGGTGGATTTCGGTGAGGCAGACTTAACCGGTGAGGAAGATAACGCCGTTCGTATTATGACCATCCATAAGAGTAAGGGATTGGAGTTCCCGGTGGTGGTCTTATCTGGTTCGACCAAGGGATTTAATAAGTCGGATTATACGGGGGAGGTGTTATTGCATGCCAACCTGGGCATCGGTCTTCATCGTATTGATCCTATGCGCCGGGTAAAGAGTGATACCCTCTATCAGGAATACTTAAGCGGTCAGATTCAACTAGACCTCTTAGGGGAGGAGCTTCGTGTTCTTTATGTTGCGCTTACCAGAGCAAGAGAGAAGCTGATTGTTACCGGATCTATGTCCGCCAAGGACTATGAGGAGCTAACTTTAAAACAGGTGGGATTCGGCGAATCCTTCCAGGAACGACGGAAGGCCGGCTGCTACTTAAAATGGATGATGCCGGCAATCTTACACAATCCGGGCAAGTACCAATTGGAAGCGGTAGAAGGCGCACATCTGATTCTTGGTGTGGTAGCAGAAGAAGTGGAAGATGCCATCACACGGGAACAGTTGGTATCCCAGATTGCTATGGCCAAGGATGAAGATATCCATGCCTTAGAAGAAGGCTTCCAATTTACCTATGGATACCCGCGTCGCAGTGGATATAAGAATAAATACTCCGTATCGGAATTGAAGCACTTAGCCATCGAAGGTGCCATGGCGGATGGCTTATTACCGGAACATGAGGACGGCGAGAGCAAAGCCCTCTTTGGAACAGAAGAGAAGAAAAAGATTCGCCCGGCCTTTTTATCCGGGGAAGATACGGATGCCATCTATGTAGGTGCCCTACGTGGTACCGCTATGCACCGTTATATGGAATGCTTCGACTTCGTACGACCAAATGCGGCCGAGACCTATGAGGAGCAGCTAGAAGAGATGAAAGCCGCCGGTAAGGTGACTGCCGAACAGGAAGAACTCCTGCGGGATCGTCAGCTAAAAAGCTTCTTACACTCGGATATTGCAGGGCGTATGATGAGTGCGGCTTCTTTAGGTAACCTCTATAAGGAGCGTGCCTTTGTCATGGGAGATACACCGGAACATTTCTTGGACGGATCAAATACATCCGAATCCGGGGAGATGATTTTGGTACAGGGTATTATCGATGTTTTCTTCAAGGAAGAGGACGGAATTGTACTCTTGGATTATAAGACGGACCGGGTGGAGAGCGCCGAGGAGCTGATCCTTCGGTATCGTCGTCAGATGGAACTCTATGCGGACGCCATTTGGCGTACCCAGGGCATGCCGGTAAAAGAGATGTATCTCTACTCTTTTGCTTTAGGCGAAACAATATTAGTAGAATCATAAGGAGGACAAGATGAAATTAGCAGACAGTGTGTATGTAGCAAAGGGTGCCATTATCACCGGAGATGTAACTGTTGGGGAGCATGTTGGCGTTTGGTACAATGCAGTGATTCGCGGAGACGAGTATCCAATTACCATTGGGGATGATACCAACATTCAGGATTGTGCCGTGGTACATGTAGGCAACGGTTTCCCGTGCAATATCGGTAAGCGTGTGACTGTCGGTCACGGTGCTATCGTTCATGGATGTACCATTGGGGACGACAGTATGATCGGTATGGGTGCCATCGTATTAAACGGTGCCAAGATCGGGAAAGGTTGTCTGGTGGCAGCAGGTGCGTTAGTTACGGAAGGAACGGAAGTGCCGGACGGTATGTTGGTCATCGGTGTTCCGGGCAAAATTGTAAAGCCGGTTCCGGAGAATCAGACCGAGTACATGAAGAGCAATGCTCAGATTTATGTGAATGAGGCCATCAGTCAGAAGGCTCATCCGGCTGAGGTTGCGAAGGAGAGTTAGATGTTACAGTTACAAAAGCCGTTGGTGTTGGCTTCCGGCTCACCGCGACGCAAAGAATTATTAGAACAGGTTGGCCTATCTTTTACCGTGGATGTAGCGGATGTGGATGAGAACCTTGAGGAAGACCGTCCGGCTTCCTTGGTGGAGCAGTTATCCAGAAAAAAGGCCTTGGCCGTTTTGGCCCGCCATCCCGAAGCCATTGTGCTTGGCGCGGATACGGTAGTTGCTTATGAGGATGAGATCCTTGGTAAGCCGGAAGATGAAGCGGATGCCCTGAATATGCTTAGCATGTTGGCGGGACGTGTGCATCATGTGTATACGGGAGTGACCTTGTGTTATATGGAAGATGGGCAGCAGGTGCTCGATACCTTCCATGTTTGTACCAAGGTGTCCATGTATGATACGCCGCGGGATTTGTTGGAAGACTACATCCGTACCGGAGAGCCTATGGACAAGGCCGGTTCCTACGGTATCCAGGGCAAGGGGGCTGTTTTGGTCAAAGTAATCGAGGGGGATTACAATAACGTAGTCGGCCTGCCGGTCAGTGAAGTGTTCCGACGCTTAGACGGCATGGTACATAAGAAGAGTTATTAGTTTGGGGTTTTATGGAAGTAAAAGAGAACTTACGGGAGCAAGTATTGGAGTGGATGGATTCGGTAGAACAATCCGCCCCTTGCTTCTCTGTTATGCATATGAAAAATATGCCAACCGGAACCACGGCAGAAGTGACCGGGGACTGGAAGCATCATAACGGCATGGTGCGGGAACAGGATGATCTGATGAATATGGATGCCTACTGTATGAATCGGCATGCCTATATGCGTTATATCACCAAGTTCCTCTTAGAGCAGGAGTCCAACTTTTTTCGGCAGCAATGCCACAACGGAGATTTGACGGAAGCCCACCGTCATGAGTACGTGGAGTTGGCTTACGTGGTAAGCGGCACCCTGCGGCAGCGAATCGTGGGAAGCGATGAAGTCTTCCAGGCAGGAGAGGTCTGTGTCATCGGCCAGAACTCCGTGCACCAGGATTACCTGACGGATGAGGAGTCGGTGGTGATTTTCATCGGTATCGCCAACGATTTGTTCGCGTCCAAGAACGCACTGACAGATCGTTACTCCAGAGCCCAGGGATTTTTCCGGGATCTGGTGGTGCAGAGGAAGAAGGATTTGAAGTTCATTCGCTTCAGTCCCCGTGCCGGAATCAACGAGGAATTCGAGGAGGTGATTCGTCAGATTATCATCGAGAATCAGAGCTGTCGCGCAGGATATGTCAATATTGTGGCAGGGCTTTTGGAACGACTGAATGACATCTTAATGTCCCAGTTCCAGATCTCCCTATCCAAGGGAGAGGCCTCTCAGGTGCGTAAGCTTCTATTCGATGATGTGGTGGACTATATCGACCAGAACTATGCCACGGTGACCCTGGATGATCTGTGTGAAAAGTTTGCTTACAACGCATACTATTTCAACCGATTGATTAAGGAAAATACCGGCCTTACCTATTCGGATTATCTGAAGAACATCCGCATGGACAAAGCCGCGTATTTGCTGAAGACCAGCGGGGATTCCGTGGACCGGATTGCCCATCGGGTGGGCTATACCAACCAGGGATTTTTCTACAAGAAATTCCGGGAGCGATTCGGGGTGTTACCGGGGGAATACCGGAGCTTGTAGTGAGTCAGAATATGTAAGTGTTTTCTTCGGACAAAGGCAGATTTGCGAATGGAAATGTAACCCTCCAAAAGATAGAGTTAGAGTATGAAAACTACTGCGAAAGCAGTTCTTAGGGAACCATTTTTAAGGAGGGTTATCAATCATGACTAGAGGAAAGAATTATCAATTTTGGTTTTGTACCGGATCTCAGGATCTCTACGGAGATGAGTGCTTAGCTAACGTTGCAGCACACTCCAAGGAGATGGTGGAGTATTTAAATGCCACCAAGTTGTTGCCATACGAAGTGGTATGGAAGCCAACCTTGATCACCAACGAGTTGATCCGTAAGACTTTTAACGAGGCCAACAACGATCCGAATTGCGCCGGTGTGATTACCTGGATGCACACCTTCTCTCCGGCAAAGAGCTGGATTTTGGGATTACAGGAATACCGCAAACCATTGTTGCATTTCCATACCCAGTACAATCAGGAAATTCCATGCGATACCATCGACATGGATTTCATGAATGAGAACCAGGCAGCACACGGTGACAGAGAGTATGGTCATATTTTCTCCCGTCTCAATAAGGACCGTAAGGTTGTTATGGGATTCTGGAAGGATGAGAAAATCATCGCTCGCATCGCTGACTGGATGTTAACCGCCATCGGTGTGATTGAGTCCAGCCACGTACGTGTTTGCCGTGTGGCTGATAACATGCGTAACGTAGCAGTTACCGAAGGTGACAAGGTAGAGGCACAGATCAAGTTTGGTTGGGAAGTAGATGCTTGGCCAATCAACAGCATCATCCCTTACGTAGAGGGTGTCTCCAAGGGTGATGTAGATGCATTGGTAGAAGAGTACTACTCCAAGTACAACATCCTCTTAGAGGGCAGAGATGAGAAGGAATTCCGTGAGCATGTAGCAGTTCAGGCTGCACAGGAAATCGGATTTGAGAAGTTCTTAACCGAGCATGATTATCATGCAGTTGTTACGCACTTCGGTGATTTGGGCGCATTACAGCAGTTGCCGGGTCTGGCTATGCAGCGCCTCATGGAGAAAGGCTACGGCTTCGGTGCAGAAGGTGACTGGAAGACCGCAGCACTGCTTCGTGTTATGAAGTTAATGACTGCAGGTGTGAAGGATGCCAAGGGTACTTCCTTCATGGAAGATTACACCTACAATTTGGTACCTGGTAAGGAAGGCATTCTTCAGGCACACATGTTGGAGGTTTGCCCGACCATCGCTGACGGAGATATCTCCATTAAGTGCCAGCCATTGTCCATGGGGGATCGTGAAGATCCGGCACGTTTGGTATTCACTTCCAAAGAGGGACACGGTATCGCTTGCTCCTTGATTGATCTTGGAAACAGATTCCGTCTCATCATCAACGAAGTAAACTGCCATAAGACAGAGAAGCCAATGCCGAAGCTTCCGGTAGCTACCAACTTTTGGACTCCGGAGCCATCCTTAGAGGTCGGCGCAGAGGCATGGATCTATGCAGGTGGTGCACATCATACCGCATTTACATACGACTTAACTGCAGAGCAGATGGTCGATTGGGCAGATGCAATGGGCATTGAGTCCGTTGTCATCAATCGTGATACCACCATCCGTTCCTTAATCCAGGAAATGAGATGGAACAGTATCTACTATCGTTAGAGGGCGTTATATAACAGGAAAAGGAGAGATGCATATGAGTATTGATAACAAGCGTGCGATCGAATTGGGGGAGACCGCACTGGGAATTGAATTTGGTTCTACACGAATCAAAGCATCCTTAATCAATCGTGATCATGAACCGATTGCCAGCGGAGATTTCACCTGGGAGAACCGGTTCGAAAACGGTGTATGGACCTACCATACCGACGAGATTCATGCAGGATTACAGACCTGCTACAAGAATCTGGTAGAAGATATTAAAAAACAGTACGGAATTACTCCGACCACCTACGGTGCCATCGGAATTTCCGCAATGATGCACGGCTATCTGCCATTCGATGCAGATTGGAAGCAGTTACCCGAGTTCCGTACCTGGCGTAATACCATTACCGGTGAAGCAGCAGAAGAGTTAACCAAGTTATTCTCTTTTAACATTCCACAGCGTTGGAGCATTGCGCACCTGTATCAGGCCGTACTCAACAAGGAAGACCATCTTCCGAAGCTGGCACATTTTACCACCTTGGCAGGCTACATTCATCATTGCCTGACCGGTGTGAATGCACTGGGTGTTGGTGAAGCCAGCGGTATGTTCCCAATCGACAGCACCAAGATGAACTACGATGAGACCATGATGGATCGCTTCGATGAGCAGGTAGCTGCCAAGGGATATAACTTCAAGATTCGTGAGGTTCTGCCGAAGGTACTTTTAGCAGGTGACGAAGCAGGTAGCTTAACCGAGGAAGGTGCCAAGTTCTTAGATCCAACCGGAACCTTACAGGCAGGTATTCCTTTTGCTCCGGCAGAGGGTGATGCAGGCACCGGAATGGTTGCAACCAATTCCGTTCGCGTACGTACCGGTAATGTATCTGCAGGTACTTCCGATTTTGCTATGATCGTTGTCGAGAAGCAGTTGGGTGTTCACAGAGAATTGGATATGGTAGCCACTCCTTCCGGACTTCCGGTAGCGATGGTTCACTGCAACAACTGTACTTCCGATATCAATGCCTGGGTAGATTTATTGGCTGAGTTTGCCGGACTCATCGGTTCCGATGTTTCCAAGGGCGAGCTGTATCCGAAGCTGTTCAACCTGGCAATGACCGGTGATAAGAACTGTGGCGGATTGTTATCCTTCAACTATTTCTCCGGTGAAGGTGTGACCGATTTGGATGAAGGTCGTCCATTATTCTTACGTACACCGGATGCGAAGTTTACTTTGGCAAACTTCATGCGTACCCACATCATGTCTGCTATGGCAACCTTGAAGATCGGCTTGGATATCTTAACCAAGGAAGAGCAGGTACCGATTGATGCCATCTACGGACACGGTGGATTTTTCAAGACTCCGGAAGTAGGACAGCGTATTTTATCTGCAGCAGTAGATGCTCCAATCTCTGTTATGGAGACCGCCGGTGAAGGTGGACCTTACGGTATGGCACTCTTAGCTGCATATCGTATCTGGAAGCAGGATTCTGAGGCATTGGAAGATTACCTGGAGAGCAAGGTATTCGCATCTGCCAAGTCCCAGACCGTATCCGCAGACGCTTCCGAGGTAGAAGGATTCCAGGAATTCTTAGAGGAATACAAGAAAGCATTGCCGGTAGAGCGTGCTGCCGTTGCAAATGTAGGAGGCAAGTAAGATGTTAGAAGAGTTAAAACAGCGGGTATACGAAGCCAATATTCTGTTGCCGAAGTATCAGCTGGTAACCTTTACCTGGGGCAATGTCAGTGAGATTGACCGGGAGAGTGGACTGTTTGTCATTAAGCCAAGTGGTGTAGATTACGAGACCATGACACCGGATGATATGGTTGTTATGGACCTGAATGGCAACAAGGTAGAAGGCAAGTTGAATCCGTCTTCCGATACACCAACCCATTTGGAAATCTATAAGGCATTTCCGGAAGTTGGCGGTGTGGTACATACCCATTCTTCCTATGCTACCAGTTGGGCACAGGCCGGACGCAGCATTCCTTGCTACGGAACCACCCATGCAGATTATTTCTACGGGGAGATTCCATGTGTGCGTTGCCTGACCAAGGATGAGATTGAGGATGCATACGAAGCCAACACCGGTCATTTGATCGTGAACGAGTTCCGTCGCATGGACAAGGATCCGGTTGCGGTTCCTGCAGTTCTTTGCAAGAACCACGGTGTCTTCACCTGGGGCAAGGACGGTCACGAGGCCGTACACAATGCCGTTGTATGTGAAGAGGTTGCCAAGATGGCATATCGCTGTGAGGTGATTAACCCACAGGTCGCACCTGCTCCACAGGAGTTACAGGACAAGCATTACTACCGTAAGCATGGCGCAAACGCCTACTACGGTCAGAAATAAGATTTTTCGCGTTTTAAAAAGAGATCGTAACTGGGGAAATGCCCGGATTCCAACCACAGGAATTCGGGCTTTTTCCTTGTAGAAAACCCGCTATTGACTAGTGCCCTCAAGGTCTATATCTGCTATAATAGGCAGGCAGGAGGTTTTCGACATGCAGACAGGGAAAAATAGAAAAGAGATTACCGCTGCAACCTTGAAATGGATTGCAGTCATTACCATGATTATCGATCATTTCGGAGCCAGTATTTTAGAGGCCTGGATGACCCGTTCCACCTTACCGTACATTCCGTCTATGGGATTTATTGATCTGTTGATTCGTGCGGTGGGACGACTGGCATTTCCGATTTTTATCTTCCTGATGGTGGAAGGGTTGTATCATACCAGAAACCGCTGGAAGTATTTGGGCCGTTTGGTGCTCTTGGCCGTAATTTCCGAAGTGCCGTTCGATTGGGCGTTTTGGATTACCCGTTTCCAGAAGGACAACGGCATTTTGGTGGAATTCCATCATCAGAATGTATTCTTCACCTTGTCCTTAGGACTTCTTATGGTGATTCTGTTAGAGCTGGTACGTCCCCACAGCCGTTATTTTGCCCTGGATCGGGAAGTGGCAGAGCGAGAGGGTCGGGAGATTTCCAAGGAAGCCTGGTATGTATTCGCAGGACGCCTGGTACTCTGTGCAGCGATTATGGCAGCCTTCATGGC
>JAGDAL010000343.1 GCA_017959525.1 Lachnospiraceae bacterium
AGGACATTCCAATATGCCGTTCCGCCGGAATTAGAAGAGCGGATTCAGGTTGGTTCTCCGGTAGTGATTCCCTTCGGCAAAGGAAATCGTGCTATTACCGGATATGTTGTAAATCTAACAGACGAGCCCAACTGGGACCCGGCCAAGATTAAGCCGATTGCCCGGATTCCATCCGAAGGTGTTCCCATTGAATCTCATCTGATTGCCTTAGCCTATTGGATGAAGTCCCATTACGGAGCCACCATGAACCAGGCACTTCGGACCGTCATCCCGATCAAGCAGAAGGCGGCACCGAAGGAGAAGAAGGTCCTGCATCTTACGTTGGAAGAACAACAATTGCGGGATGTGTATACGGACCTGATTTCCCGGAAGCGTCACAGCATTCCGAAGCAGCGTCTGTTGGAAGCGCTGATGGAGACACCGGATATTCCATGGGATGTGGTAACCGGTAAGCTTGGAATTGCCTCTACGGTGATTCGTGATTTTGAGAAAAATGCCTGGATTGCCATTGAATCCCTGCGGGATTATCGCAATCCGCTTGGAACCTTACATGTGCCAAAGCGTGTAGAGGTTCAGCTAAATGAGGAACAGGAAATTGCCGTAGAGACCTTCGCGGCAGATTATGACTGTGGTATCCGCAAGCCATACCTATTGTATGGCGTTACGGGAAGCGGTAAGACGGAAGTCTACATGGAGATGATTTCCCATGTATTATCCCAGGGACGACAGGCCATTGTGCTGATTCCGGAGATTGCGCTGACCTATCAGACCGTTATGCGCTTCTACCAGCGCTTTGGAGAAGCGGTGTCTATCCTGAATTCCCGTATGTCTCCGGGAGAGCGCTACGATCAGTTCGAGCGTGCCAAGAACGGAGATATTCAGATTATGGTTGGTCCGCGAAGTGCGTTATTTACCCCATTCGCAGACTTAGGCCTAATCATTATCGACGAGGAACATGAGCCAACCTATAAGAGTGAGCAGGTTCCCCGTTATCATGCCAGAGAAACGGCGGTGTATCGTGCATCCTTAACCGGTGCTTCCGTTGTGCTTGGTAGTGCGACTCCATCCCTAGAGAGCTTCTACCGTGTGCAGCAGGGCGAATACGGACTCCTTCGCTTAAGTAAGCGTGTAGAGGAGCGAAATTTGCCGGAATGTGATATTGTAGACTTACGACAGGAATTGATGGAGGGCAATCGTTCCATCATCAGCCGGCGGTTACAGGAATTGTTGGCGGACCGCTTAGAGCGGGGCGAGCAGAGTATGCTCTTTTTAAATCGCCGTGGTATGATGGGATTCGTATCCTGCCGTGCCTGCGGAGAAGTACTGAAATGCCCGCACTGCGATGTGTCCCTTAGCATGCATCGGGATGGCAAGTTGCATTGCCATTACTGTGGCTACACCACACCGATGGTAAATAAGTGCCCGAGCTGTGGCTCCAAATATATTGGCGGTTTCAAGGCCGGTACACAGAAAATCGAAGAGACGGTACAGAAGATGTTTCCGAATGCCCGAATTCTTCGTATGGATGCGGACACCACCAAGGGCAAGAACGGACATCAGGACATCCTCAATGCGTTTGCCAATGAGGAAGCGGATATCCTGCTTGGTACCCAGATGATCGTCAAAGGTCATGATTTTCCGAAGGTGACCCTGATGGGCGTATTGGCAGCGGACATGTCCTTAAATGCCAATGATTTTCGCTCCGCGGAGCGTACCTTTGATTTGTTAACCCAGGCCAGCGGACGGGCCGGCCGTGGAGAGTTACCGGGGAATGTTGTAATTCAAACATACCAACCGGAACATTACAGTATTCTATCTGCAGCTAAATCGGATTATGACGATTTCTATAAGCAGGAGATTACCTACCGTCAGATGATGCAGTATCCGCCATGTGCCCATATGCTACTGATTAGTGTTACATCCTTATCGGATGCGGAGGCAGCAGGCAAGTCGGAGGAGATCGCGGAATTTATTCGAGCCAAGAACCCGGATATATTTTTAGCAGGCCCTCATGATGCGGGCATCAAAAAAGTAAATGATATTTATCGTCGCATCCTTTATATGAAGAGTGATGATTACGAAGAACTGGTAACAATTAAGGATGCCGTGGAGGAACACAATCGTGAGAACTCCCGTTACCGCAAGGCATCCATATGGTTTGACTTTGATCCTATGAGTGGATTCTAGAAGGAGGATTTTATGGCATTAAGAGAAATAAGACTGCAGGGTGACCCGGTATTGAACAAGGTTTGCCGTCCGGTTGAGACCCTGACCTCAAGATTGCAGGAACTGATTGATGATATGTTGGATACCATGTATGAAGCGCAGGGCGTAGGCCTTGCAGCTCCACAGGTTGGCGTGCTTCGTCGTATCGTTGTCATCGATGTTGGAGAAGGCCCAATCGTTATGATCAATCCGGAGATCTTAGAGACTTCCGGTGAGCAGTGCGGCATGGAAGGATGCCTCTCCGTTCCGGGCAAGGCTGCTGAGGTTACCCGTCCGAACTACGTGAAGGCGAAGGCATTGAACGAGAACATGGAAGAGTTCATTATCGAAGGTGAGGAGCTTCTTGCTCGTGCCATCTGCCACGAGCTGGACCACTTGGATGGTCATATGTACACCGAAATCGCAGAAGGACCTCTGCAGGACGTTGAGTACGACGACGAGGAAGAGTAAACATAACACACAGCGGACTTATATAGTATGCCGCAAAAAGGGAGGATGAAATGGGAATTATACTTGGATTGTTACTGGGAGCACTTGCAGGATTCATCGCCAGCTTTATTATGGGCGAGCGATCCGGATGGATTAAGAATATCTTACTTGGTATTCTTGGCGGATTTGTAGGCGGTTTCGTCTTCAAGCTTCTTGGACTTGCAGCTACCGGCGTAATCGG
>JAGDAL010000344.1 GCA_017959525.1 Lachnospiraceae bacterium
CGCTAAGCTTGCTCCAGTCCCGGATGAAGAAATCCTGCTCTTTTAACTCTCGGGTGGCATGGAAGCGCTGCAAGGCCGCAGATAAATGTTCCTTAGTGGCTGCAATATCCTCTTCCGTGGCCAGCTGGCTCTTGGAGAAGACGATGCGGCCCGCATTGGAGATCTGTGAACAGAGCATATAGTCCGATTCCTTGGAGAGATTCGACTCTAACTTACTATCCACGATGGCCATGACATTGCCAATCTCATACCACTGCTCCAGCGGCGGTTCATTCACTACGTCGAAGAACTCGTCTACATCGAAAATGCCGGACGGTTCTACGATGACCCGGTCAAAGCCTTGCATACCAAGGGCAATGAGCTTCGTCTTAAAGCGTCTGCGATGACAGTCCGCATCGCAGCCGCCGGCCACCATCTCTAAGTCCACTTTATCGCCGAAGGCTTCCTCTAAGAGCATCATATCCACGTTGATGGCACCGTAATCATTCTCGATGATGCCCACGCGCATGCCTTTTTTAATCAAATATCCCACATATTCTTTAATAAATGTGGTTTTTCCGGATCCCAAAAATCCGGTAATCAAGTCTACTTTAATCATTGGTTCCACTCCAAACTACCAGTAAGTGATGTTCCCTTCCCTCTCATACTACCACATCTTGCGTCATATCAATATTCCCAAAATTCGCCATGCTTTTTCTCTACATTTGCCCCTTGTGCCCCCTCTTTTTACCCTCTACAATATAGACAGATGTTGGTTTTCCAACAAGAAGAGACTGACATCGGAAGGGAGATTATAACTATGGCAAATGTAGCACGTCTGCAGGAAGCAGACATCGAGAAAATCTATCTGTGTCCACTGTTTAAGGGCATCGAGACATCCACATTGGCAGCGATTATTAAGAAGCCTTATACCAAGGTAACCGAATGTGAAGATGACACCGTTGTATACAAAGCCGGCCAGAAGTTAAGCCAAATGGTTTTGGTTCTCTCCGGAGAATTGGGTCTTGTGAATACCAATTTCCGCCGCGAGAGCTCCATCGTCGAAGTCTTCGATTCCGGTGAACTCTTCGGTTCCGAGTATGTATTGGCGACCGATAATCATCTGACCTATGATGTATGCGCACTGGAGGATTCGAAAATCCTGTCCATCGACTACGGCAAGCTGTTAGCCGATGCGGATTTTGTAAAGATTGCAGGTGTGATTTCCAACAATTTGTTGCAGTTCCACGTAGCACATGCCCGTGCACTGCAGGCACATATCTATCACCTGGCACAGCCGACCACCCGCGAGAAGCTCTTGGCATATCTGACCGATGAGTCCAAGAAGGCCGGCAGCAACACCTTCCACATCCGTTATGATCGCCAGGAATTGGCGGATTACCTGGCAGTAGAACGAAGCGCTATGTGTGCAGAGCTCTCCCGCATGCAAAAGGATAATCTGCTTACCTACCGCAAGAATGATTTCACACTGAAGAAGAAATAAGTGATATAACAAGACGCCTTGGAGAACCAAGGCGTCTTTTTTGTGCTATTTCGCTTTATGTAAGAGCTTGCGTCCCAGCTTTTCCAGCTTGGGATCGCGTCCGCTACTAATGACAATAATGCCCATTTCCTTTGCGCGTAAGTAATCTGACTGGGTCAAGTCCTTGGTCGCTACCAGAACTTTTTTCGCATGCTTTCCGCCGAAGCGGTTGGCAACAGTTTCCAGCTCATAAAGGGCATCTTTTTTCACATGACCATTCTTACAGGAGATGAATACCGGGCAATATCCATGCAAGAGGAGCACATCGATCTCATTGGTGGTATCTTCGTCCGGCTGATTATGAATCACGCCATCCCAATCCAGGTGCAGCCCGATGCGACAATCCTCGCCGTACTCTCTGGCCACCATGTAAGTATGCAATTCCAAGATGCTGCCCGCATCCCAGAAACAATCCCGAATCATGGAATTCTTATATGCGTAGCCATACTCCTCCGTATCATGATGCACATCATACAGAAGGCCGGCCTTCTCACAATCATCCAGGATTTCATAGAAGGTGTAGAGCTCCATGTTATTCTCTCTGGCAAACTTCGGCGGCTTCACCGTGAGCTTGCGTTCAATGGAGAGAAACTCGGCCTCCTCGGAATTTTTTAAATAATTCGAGAAGCGGTTCCAATCGGCTGCGTGACGCATCATCACATCCCACATTGCGTCGATTTCATTGGCCTGTTCCTCGGTGGTTACCGACTTCAAGCCTTTGTGCAGACGATAATTCACCTGCCCACCGTAGAGCGCGATGTAGGCATCCAAGTCAAAGGGCACATCCTGTTTTTCACAGGAATCCTCGATGTTGTAGGATGCGTGGCGGTCCAGCGGAAGGAAGGTTCCGGCATTGATATCATATGCATGCATCGGGATTTCCATAGATGCTGCGAACACGCCAAAGGCCACCAGCACCAGGCTTTCGCCGCCGGTAACATCTACGTAGATATCGTTGCCTGCCTCTTTTTCCAGGCGGATGGCGGCCTCGATGGTCTCCTCGATATCATCCAAGTCCTGCTCAGACACTTCGTAGAAGCAGACTTCCTGCACGCCGCAGTGCTTCCGCAGGAAGTCATCCGTCATCTCGCGATACTGCGCAATGACTTCCGGATAGCCGAAATACACTACCTTGTCCATCTTGTAATTCAGGCAGGTAATCACATTTTCAATTGGATCCGTATCTAAGACTTCAACGTTTACTTTCATAGTTTTATTATATGCGTCGCGGTGTTGCTTTGCCAGTGAAAAGCGGGGGCGCGAAGGCATGATTTCAGTATTTTCATCTCTACAGCAAAAAATACTGACGGTAGAGCATTGGGAGCAATTAGCA
>JAGDAL010000345.1 GCA_017959525.1 Lachnospiraceae bacterium
GATTTTGCTGATCTGTTCCATTCTTAGTGACAAGGAACTGACTGCCTATCACAAGTTGGCGACGGACTTAGGTTTAGATGCCCTAGTGGAAGCTCACGATGAGGAAGAAGTAAAGCGGGCCTTAGCCTGTGGGGCCAGAATCATCGGTGTAAATTACCGGGATTTAAAATCATTTCAGGTGGATCCGAACAACAGCGTACGTCTTCGGGCATTGGTCCCAAAAGACGTGCTCTTCGTATCGGAGAGCGGAATCCAAACACCGGAAGACATCCGTTTATTGCAGGATCATGGTGTGGATGCCGTATTAATCGGAGAGACACTGATGCGTGCTTTCGATAAAAAAGCGATGCTACAGCAATTGCGAGGTTCCAAAGCATGAACAACGTAAAAGTGAAAATCTGCGGCCTGCAGCGAAAGGAAGATATTGAGACTGTCAATCGATATAAACCGGACTATGCAGGATTTATCATAAATTATCCAAAAAGTCACCGCTCCAAAACACCAAAAGAAGTAGAAATTCTAGCAAAAGAATTAGACCCAGGGATTCTAAAAGTCGGTGTTTTTGTAGATGAAGCGGTAGAAATCCCCATCCAAATGGTACGTGCCGGTATCTTAGACATCGTGCAATTACACGGCCATGAGGATAACGCTTATATCAAAGCCTTACGGGCAGGATGTAGCGCTAAGATTATTCAGGCGTTTTTGATTCAAGGGCCGGAGGATATTCGCTTGGCGGCTGCTTCAGAGGCCGATTATGTATTATTGGACCAGGGCCGTGGAAGCGGCAAGGCCTTTGACTGGAGTAGCATTCCATCGGATTTTCCCAAGCCTTATTTTTTGGCAGGAGGAATCAACCCGGAGAACATGGAGGCTGCATATGAGGCCACCCATCCATACGCGCTGGATATCAGTAGCGGTGTAGAGACCGACGGACAGAAGGATCCGAAAAAGATCGAAGCCGTACTGGCTTTGAGAAACAGGAAAGAAGGAAAAGGAAATGAGTAATGGAAGATTCGGACAGCATGGCGGACAATACATTCCGGAAACATTAATGAATGCTGTTTTGGAGCTGGAAGAAGCATACAATCGTTATAAAGATGACCCAACATTCAACCAAGAGCTACAGGAGCTGTTGAATGAGTATGCCGGCCGTCCTTCCAGATTATACTTTGCAAAGCATATGACCGAGGACTTGGGCGGAGCCAAGGTGTATTTAAAGCGAGAAGACTTAAATCACACGGGAGCCCACAAGATTAACAACGTCATCGGCCAGTGTCTTTTGGCAAAAAAGATGGGCAAAACCCGCGTCATTGCAGAGACCGGTGCCGGCCAGCACGGCGTAGCAACCGCAACGGTAGCAGCCTTGATGGGCATGGAATGTGAGATTTTTATGGGTGCCGTGGATTGTGAGCGCCAGGCATTGAACGTCTATCGTATGAAGCTGTTAGGAGCTAAGGTACATCCGGTCACCAGCGGGACCGCAACCTTAAAAGACGCGGTATCCGAGACCATGCGCGAGTGGACCAACCGCATCGAAGATACCCATTATGTCCTTGGATCTGTTATGGGACCCCATCCCTTCCCGACTATTGTCCGTGATTTTCAGGCGGTTATCTCCAAAGAGATCAAGGAACAGCTAATGGAAAAGGAAGGTCGCCTTCCGGATGCAATTCTCGCTTGTGTAGGCGGAGGTTCCAACGCAATTGGTGCTTTTTACCACTTCATTAACGATGAAGGGGTGCGATTAATCGGCTGTGAAGCAGCCGGAAGAGGCATTGATACCAAGGAAACAGCGGCAACCATCAATACCGGAACCCTTGGAATCTTCCATGGAATGAAGTCCTACTTCTGTCAGGACGAATACGGACAGATTGCTCCGGTGTATTCCATATCCGCCGGATTGGATTATCCGGGTATCGGACCGGAACATGCCATGCTTTATGACCAGGGTCGCGCAGAGTATGTGGCCATTACCGATGACGAAGCAGTAGATGCTTTTGAGTATCTCTCCCGCATCGAGGGTATCATCCCGGCCATTGAGAGTTCCCATGCAGTGGCTTATGCCAAGAAGTTGGTACCGACCATGGACAAGGACCAGATTGTTGTGATTAACATCTCCGGCCGCGGCGATAAGGATGTGGCTGCGATTGCCAGATACAGAGGGGAGGATATCCATGAATAATCGAGTTAGAGAAGCGTTTGCCAATGGCAAAGCCTTCATTCCATTTATTACCTGCGGAGATCCAAGCTTGGATGTGACCAAGGAGCTGATTCGTGCCATGGAAGGCGCCGGAGCGGACGTGATTGAGCTTGGCATTCCATTCTCCGATCCAACTGCAGAAGGGCCGGTCATCCAGGAAGCCAATATTCGGGCCTTATCCAATGGCATTACGACCGACGATATTTTTGCCATGGTAGAAGAGGTGCGAAAAGACACCACCGTGCCACTGGTTTTTATGACCTATGCCAACGTGGTATACTCCTACGGCATTGAGCGATTCATGAAGCGCAGCAAGGAAGTGGGCATGGACGGCCTGATTTTACCGGATGTTCCATTTGAAGAAAAAGAGGAGTTTGCGGTGGTAGCCAAGGAGAACGACATCGCATTCATCTCCTTGATAGCACCAACCTCCAAGGACCGCATTCGAATGATTGCCAAGGAAGCGGACGGATTTGTATACTGCGTTTCCTCTTTGGGGGTAACGGGAACAAGAGACCAGATTACCACAGACGTAGCGTCCATGGTGGAACTGGTAAAAAAAGAACAGGACATTCCATGTGCCATCGGATTTGGAATCTCCACGCCGCAGCAGGCGAAAGCCATGGCGGATTGTTCCGACGGCGCTATTGTAGGAAGTGCCATCGTTAAGATCTGTGCGAAATACGGAAATGAATGCGTGCCTTACGTGGCAGCATTTGTAAAAGAAATGAAGGATAGCATATGTGCATGAAAATAGGCAGCAGGGAAACCTGCTGCCTGTCTTCGTTTATTGCTCGGTTTGCATCACTTTCTTAAAGGCGGGAATAATCTGAGCTGCAACAACGGCTTTTAACGCATCCAACGGAACAAACGGTAAGAAACCGATGTTGAATGCGGTCAGCCAGTCGTAATGCATCAGGGCCTTTAAATAAACCATTCCGATGACGTCGATTAAGACAAAACCAATAAGTGCACAAACGGTATAGCGAATGCGGTTGTACTTGCGGCCGCGAATAAAAGGAAGAATCGCAGCGACAATCGGGAACGCCCAGGTATAGGCACCCCAAGGCTGAATCAGGTAACCGATGCCTCCCTTTCCACCGATGAATACCGGCACACCGACGATGCCAAGGATGAGCCAAATCAGGACAATCAGTATAGCGTCCACAGGCTCGAATAAAAGCGCAATAATAAACAGAATGAAGTTAATCATGGTGATGTGCGGTGCGCCCGGTAGCGGCAGTGGAATACTGATGTAAGCACCGATGCAAAGAAGAGCAGCAAAGAGTGCACAGTACACCATGCGTCTGGTGGAAAATGTTTGCGTAGAAGCAACAGATTCTTGGTTGTTATTTTTCATAGGTCATTTCCTCTCATGTATGTAAAAAATATAGGTCCGAAGATTAGTGTACGAAGAACCCTTTAGATTGTCAACCATAAAATAAACTAAGTTTACAAACGGAAAAACGGGTTTAAATTGTTCACACAATTTGTTAGAATATTATTAAGTGTACGGACTTCTTACAGAGAGGGGCAGTATCTATGAGGGAAATCATTGATATTATTCGCAAAAACGGCATTCTGCCAATCGCATCCATTGAGAATGAGATTGATGCCATTCCCATCGGAACCGCACTTTTTAACGCGGGGATTCGTGTCATCGAGATCACGTTCCGCACGGATCGGGCACTTGATAGCATGCGGGTTATTACTTCTGCATTTCCGGGGATGTACATCGGGGCAGGCACCGTACGCACCACCAAGGAAGTAGATCAGGCAATGGAAGCGGGATGCCGCTTCGTCATCAGTCCCGGCATTAATGCCAAGCTGATTAAGTATTGTAAAAAGAATGACATTGTGATCATACCCGGGGTGGCAACGGCTTCCGAGATTGAGGAAGCCTTAGAGCTTGGAATCTCATTGGTGAAGTTTTTTCCATGTGAATCCATGGGAGGCATCAAGACGATTGAGGCTTGGGCCCGACCGTATCCGGACGTGACGTTTTTACCGTCCGGCGGAATTACGGAGCAGAACATGCTGGCATATTTGGCGCATAAGAATGTGCTGGCAGTAAACGGCACCTGGCTCATCGATGAGGACTTCCATGAACGGCAGAACTTTGATGAGATTGAAGTGCGTGCGAAAAAAGCCGTGAAGCGCATGCTAGGCTTCCAGCTGGATCATATTGCGGTGAATTTACCGAAGGATGATTTAGCCAAAGAAGCGGCGGCGGATTTTGCCGAACTGTTTGATGAGGTTGTAACGGAAGATGAGCAAAGCTTCAAAGCCGGAGAGATGTTCCAGGCAATGAAGCCAAGCTTGCGTGGCCTAATGGGCCATATGGGGGTACGGACGAATTCCTTAGAGCGGGCAGAATACTACCTAAGCAATCGAGGTGTGGAGTTCGGGCTGGAGAATCACGATTCCATCGAAGAGGATTCCATCTATTTGAATCTGGAAATCGCAGGAACCGCAATTCAAGTGCTGCAAAAGCACAATTCTCAAGCATAACCGAAAGGAGAAGTAACTATGGCAACGGAAGAAAAGAAGAAGAAGGAATCCTTAGGAATACATTCCATCAGCTTCCGCATTATTGCGGTGGTACTCATTTGTATTCTGGTATTTACACTGTTAAACATTCTTTATATCATTCCGAAATCCAAGGAAGCGGTGCAGGCCAGCACGGAAAAGAACATGCAGGACATCGCAACCTTCTCGGCACTGTTGGTAGCCAACGAGATTGAGGAGTACGGTGTGGATAACGTCACACCGGAGATTGTAGCGGAAGACGTTGCAGGCAAAGGATTATCCGGAATTCCATCCAGCTTCGTCTATGTTGTGGATCAAAACGGAACGTTCCTCTACCATAAGAACCCGGACAAGATCGGAACCCAGGTTATCAATGCCAATGTACAGGAGTTGCTAAAACAGATTCCGACCGGAAGCTATCAATCTACCGGAACCTTCCACTATACGGACGAGAACGGAATAAAGAAGTATACTTCTTATCAGGTCATCGATTCCGTCGGATGGGTATGCGTCATAGCTGCAAATGAAGTCGAAGTTATGGCAAGCATTAACAGAGTGCGAAACACCAGTATCAACTTCTCCATCATCATAGCGATTGCGTTGGTTCTTTTGAGTGTATTTGCATCCAAGCAGATTACCAAGCCGATTCAGGTTTTAACCAATACCATCAAGCGCACAGGAGACTTGGATTTCTCCGCCAATGATGAATTGGTTCATTTGGAGCAGAACAAGGATGAGACCGGCGTCATGGCCCGTGCCGTAGAAGACATGGAACAGAGCCTGCGAGACATGGTAGGACGTATCAGTGTCACCAGTAGTGAGTTGGAAGAGCATGCACAGAAGCTGTCCGAGATCACCTTCAAGATTGACTCCGCCAATGCAGATAACTCCGCAACCAGTGAGGAGTTGGCCGCATCCATGCAGGAGACCAGTGCTTCCACAGACTTGATCAGCGACAACACCAAGACTATCAAGGAAAATGCAGACCACATTGCAGAAAGCGCACAAAACCGTGCCAACGTGGCAAAAGAGATTCGCGTCAAAGCAGAGAAGATTCATGCAGAGACCGTTACTGCTTCCGAGAAGACCCAGCATATGTATGAGGAAATCGATGAGCAGGGCAAGGTTGCATTAGAGAAGTCGAAGGCTGTTGAAAAAGTAAACCAGTTGGCAGCAGCTATTCAGGATATCGCAAGCCAGACCAACCTGTTGGCATTGAATGCTTCCATCGAGGCAGCCCGTGCCGGTGAAGCTGGACGAGGATTCGCAGTTGTAGCAACAGAAATCGGTGCATTGGCAGAACAGTCATCCAACACCGTAGCAGACATTATGAATATCGTAGCGGAAGTACAAAGTGCCGTAAACGAAATGAGTGCCTGCTTACAAAGAACCTTGGATTACTTAAGCTCCGATGTTGCAGCAGATTACTCCAAGTTCTTGGATATCAGTGATCAGTATCAGGAAGATGCCAACGGATTTGCAGAAGGCATGAGTGAAATCTTCAACATGATTGGAGACCTTCATGAATCTACTACCGAGATTAGTAGCTCCATTGAGGCCATCAGTAAGACCGTGGGCGAAGCTGCAGATGCAGTTACTACGGTTGCAGAGAAGACCACCGATGTGGCCATGTTGTCTACCGGCGTTGTAGATGTAGTATCTCAGACCAAGGATAATTCTACAGAGCTGAAGGATATCAAAGATTCCTTTACGCTCTAAAGTGATTCCTTCGTTGACAAATAAAAATCGTGCCGATATAATTCTTCGTAGTTATACTGACAAAGGCGAAGAAGGGAAAGAGTACAAAACATCCCCTTTTTACAGAGAGGTATCGGTTGGTGCGAGATATCAAAAGGCGTTTTGGAATACATCCCGGAGCTTCATAGCTGAAAGAGCAGTAGGTTATGACGGAGGAGCGCACGTTATCGCGTATAAGGTGATCTAGTAATAGAAGACCGAAGAGGCAGACGTTGAGAGGCGTTTGTGAATAAAGGTGGTACCACGGTTTATCCCGTCCTTTATTTCCGTAACAGGAAGTAGAGGACGGTTTTTTTATGTCCATACTTCCATAGAGGAACAATAGATTTGATATGGAAAAGGAGAACAAAATGGGAATCTATGAAGAACTCGTAGCACGAGGCCTCATTGCACAGGTAACCAATGAGGACGAAATCAGAGAAATGATCAACAACGGTAAGGCAACCTTCTATATCGGGTTTGACTGTACCGCAGACAGCTTGACTGCAGGACATTTTATGGCATTGACCTTGATGAAGCGTCTGCAGATGGCAGGCAACAAGCCAATCGCATTGATCGGTGGCGGAACCACCATGATCGGTGATCCAAGTGGACGTACCGACATACGTAAGATGTTATCCCGTGAGGATATTGATCACAACGCAGAGTGCTTCAAGCGCCAGATGGAGCGTTTCATCGATTTCGGTGAAGGCAAGGCTATGATGGTCAACAATGCAGACTGGTTATTGAACTTAAACTACGTGGATTTGTTGCGTGAGGTTGGCGCATGCTTTTCCGTTAACAATATGTTGCGTGCAGAGTGCTACAAGCAGCGTATGGAAAAGGGCTTAAGCTTCTTAGAGTTTAACTACATGATCATGCAGTCCTACGATTTCTACTACATGTTCCAGAAGTACAACTGTAACATGGAGTTCGGTGGAGACGATCAGTGGTCCAACATGCTTGGCGGTACGGAATTGATCCGTCGTAAGTTGGGTAAGGATGCACATGCTATGACCATTACTTTACTTACCGATGCACAGGGCAAGAAGATGGGTAAGACCGCAGGTAATGCGGTATGGTTGGATGCAAACAAGACTAGCCCATTCGATTTCTATCAGTACTGGAGAAACGTAGACGATGCAGACGTATTGAAGTGCATCCGTATGTTAACCTTCCTTCCGTTAGAGCAGATTGACGAGATGGATAAGTGGGAAGGTGCTGAGCTGAACAAGGCAAAAGAGATTTTGGCTTGGGAGTTAACCAACATGGTTCACGGCGAAGAGGAAGCCAACAAGGCAAGAGAGAGTGCACGTGCGCTTTTCTCCGCAGGTAGTGCAGAGAATATGCCAACCGTTCAGGTAGCAGCAGATGCATTCAACGATGGCAGCATCGATATTCTTGGACTTTTGGTGGCAGCAGGTATGGCAACTAGCCGTAACGAAGCGCGTCGTGCCGTAGAGCAGGGCGGTGTTACCGTGAACGGTGAGAAGGTTGCAGATGCGAAGACGACTTATACCCAGGCAGACTTTGCAGAGGAGTTTATCCTGAAGAAGGGTAAGAAGAAGTTCTGTAAGGTAACGGTGTAATATATGGCATGGGAATTTGATGTATTGCATTGGTTCCAGAGCCTGCACGGACCTGTACAGGATGCGTTCTTTAGTTTCATTACGCACTTTGGAGATGCAGGATTGTTCTGGATCATTGCAACAGCATTGGTGTTGATTTTTGTGAAAGATAAGCGGGTGGGGCTGACGGCAGCCCTTGCCCTGCTGTTGGATCTTTTGATTTGCAATATTTGCCTGAAGCCGATGATTGCAAGAGATCGTCCGTTCTGGATAGATACGTCTGTACAACTTTTGGTGAAGCCGCCGACGGATTATTCCTTCCCGTCCGGCCATTCCGCAGCCAGCTTTGCAGCAGCGGTTTCCTTTGTACAGTACAACCGTAAATGGGGATGTGCAGCGTTAGTACTTGCAACGTTAATCGCTATTTCCAGATTGTATCTGTTCATCCATTTTCCTACTGATGTGTTGGTGGGAATTGCAGTGGGAATCCTCTGTGGCCTTTTGTCCGGACTCCTGATTCGTGAGGCTTACGGCCGGTTTACCAAGGAAAAATAATTTGACATTAGTAGATTTCTTCGATATATTTATAATCAAATTTGTATACAATATTTCCGTAGGGGAGTAATTCGCGTTGAATAACGTGATTTGTCAACAATCTCGATTCGAAGGAATCTGGCAAATCTTAATGAATGAGACTTACGTGTGTCCGATGTTGACACGCGTAGAGTCTCTTTTTTATTGCCCGGGAAATGGTAGTAGTGGAGAACAGTATGAATTTAGCGGATTTATTTTTGATTGGCGTCGGATTGTCCATGGATGCATTTGCCGTATCGGTATGCAAAGGTCTTGGAATGACACGCATCAACAAAAAACAATGCTTTTTGATTGCTTTGTTTTTCGGTGGATTTCAGGCATTGATGCCATTGCTTGGCTGGGTGCTCGGTTCGGCAGTAGCCGGTTATGTAACCAAGATTGATCATTGGATCGCCTTTTTGCTCTTAGCTTATGTCGGCGGCAAGATGGCCTTTGATGCCATCAAGGAGTGGAAAGAAGACGAGACTCCGATTGCTTTGGACTTGCCGTTGCCTCTGAAGGAACTTGTGATGCTGGCGATTGCCACCAGTATCGATGCTTTTGCGGTAGGAATTACCTTTTCCTTCTTAACGGTGAACATCTGGAAGGCCATCGGTATTATCGGAATTACCACCTTTGTTCTGTCGGGACTTGGGGTGTTCCTCGGGAACATCTTCGGAAGCAAGCTAAAAAGCAAAGCGCAGTTGGCGGGCGGAATCATCTTAATCGCCCTTGGAGTTCGTATATTAGTAACGCATTTAATGGGATTGGCATAGGAAAGGAGCGCATATGTTAGTAGCAGTGAAAGCC
>JAGDAL010000346.1 GCA_017959525.1 Lachnospiraceae bacterium
ACCCAGTTAGCTCTTGCGGCTGCAGACGAAGCCTTAGAAGACAGCGGCCTCATCCGGGCAACGGAAGAAACACCGCGCTACGCTGCTCCCCTACAGGGTGCAGATGCCACCCGTTGTGGCGTCATCATCTCCTGCGGTATTGGCGGATTGGATGTCATCGAAGAGAATCATACCAAGGGCCAAGCCCGGGGCTTCGAGAAGGTCAGTCCCTTCTTCATTCCAATGACCATTACCAATATGGCAGCTGCCAGAGTTGCCATTAGCCATGGACTAAAGGGTATGTGTACCTGCCCGGTTACGGCTTGTGCCGGCGGAAGCAATGCCATCGGAGACGCCTTCCATCGCATTCGGGACGGCTATGAAGAAGTGATGGTCTGCGGTGGTGCTGAGAGTTGTATCACTCCACTGGCCATCGGTGGTTTTTCCAACATGAAGGCCCTTTCCTATGCCACGGATCCTAAGGCAGCATCCATTCCCTTTGATGCCAACCGCAATGGATTCGTCATGGGTGAAGGTGCCGGTATCTTAGTCTTAGAAGAATACGAACATGCCAAGAACCGTGGTGCCCATATCTACGGCGAGATTGTGGGATACGGCAGCAACTGCGATGCCTACCACATCACCTCTCCGGCAGAAGGCGGGGAAGGCGGTGCGGCCTGCATGGAATTAGCCCTTGCAGATGCCGGACTGGCTCCTACGGATATCGACTACATCAATGCCCACGGCACCTCCACCCACATGAACGATTTGTGCGAGACCCAGGCCATCCATCGGGTCTTCGGAGCACATGCCAAGGACGTAGCCATTTCCTCCACCAAGTCCATGACCGGCCATCTCTTAGGCGGTGCCGGTGGCGTGGAAGCGGTCTTTAGTGTAAAAGCCATCGAAGACGGCTTCATTCCGGCAACTGTTGGACTTACAACAAAAGACCCGGAATGCGATTTGGACTATACGCCGGGGATCGGACGCTCTGCCGACATTGCTTACGTTCTAAGCAACAGCCTCGGTTTCGGCGGACACAATGCATGTTTGATTTTCGGCAAAAATAAGGCATAATAAAGGAGTATGAAATGAGTGAATTAAGTGCTGCAGAGATTGCAGAGATTCTACCCCATCGCTATCCCTTTGCACTGGTGGATCGGATTCTCGATTACCAGCCGGGAGAATGGGCCCTCGGTCGCAAGTGTGTCTCTATGGATGAGCCGTTTTTCCGGGGACATTTTCCGGGACAACCCATTATGCCGGGAGTCCTCCTCTTAGAGGCATTGGCGCAGACGGGAGCCGTTGCTGTTCTTTCTCTTCCGGAGAATCGCGGCAAGTTAGCGTTGTTTGGTGGGGTGAAGAATGCACACTTTAAGCGACAGGTGGTACCGGGAGACGTGGTGGAGTTACGTACGGAATTGATCCGCCAGAAGGGCCCGATTGGCGTTGCCAAGGCTGTCGCATCTGTGGACGGTAAGCCTGTTGTTACGGCGGAGCTTACCTTTGCCATCAAATAATCAGGAGGATTGTCCCTATATGCTCGGACGTGCCATTTTATCCGTTTACGAAAAACTACGCATCCATTTTTACATGCAGATCTTCTCCCGCTTCGAACACCGGGAGGCGACGCTGACCATGGTGGAAGCCTTCTCCATGGAATGTATTATGGCTCTGAATAAGCCCACGGTTGCACAGTTTGCCAAGATGATGGATATCTCCGCACCCAACGCAGCATATCGAGTGAACAGTCTAATTAAGAAGGGGTATATTAAAAAGGTTCGTTCCAAGGAGGACCAGCGGATTTTCCATCTGGTCCCTTCCGATAAGTACATGGACTACTACATGATTAACAACGAGTATCTCATGAAGATTGTCCATCGTTGCAAAGAGCGGTTTTCTCCGGAAGATTATCAGAAACTGACCGAGATGTTAGAGGTCATTTCCAATGAGCTGATGCCGGAGTTGGATTTGAATCAATATAAGAATTAGGAGCCGGGGATGCAATAATCTTGCATCCCTGATCTTTTTGTCTAATTAATTTGAAAATACATTGCTTTTGTACAAAAGAATTTGAATAATCACAGCGGTTGTTGTAAGATATTTATATTAAAGAGATTATGACATGAGGTAGAAGGTATGTCTGAGAAAATCACGATTTTAGTCGGCGATGATTCCATTCTCGCCCGTAAGCAACTGAAAGATATACTCATCGGTATTCAGGACAACTTGGAATTTGTGGAAGCCTCGAATGGTCAGGAAGCAGTCGATCGATTCAAGGAAGTGCATCCGGATATCGTTTTTCTGGACATCGTAATGCCCGTTAAGGACGGCATCGCTGCCACTGGGGAAATCGTTGCGAGTGACTCCAAAGCAAAAATTATAATTGTCTCTTCCGTTGGAACACAGACACAGTTGAAGGCCGCGATTGAAGCCGGGGCCAAGGACTTCATCCAGAAGCCGATTCGCGCCGAGCAAGTCATTGCCATCTTTAACACATACATAGGAGGATAACGCGAATGTATGCACAGTTTTTTGGTGGATACCTGCTGAGCAAAGAAGCAGTAACTCCTGAGCAGCTTACTTCTGCGATATCGAAATTGTCTGATACACATATTAAGTTAGGAACCTTGGCCATGCACAAAGGATACATGACCGCCTCGGAAGTCGATGAGGTATGTTTCCTGCAGACCCGCGAAGACAAGCGTTTCGGTGAAATTGCCATTGAGCGCTGCTATCTCTTTGAAGATCAGTTAGAAGATTTATTGGTATCCCAGAATCCGGATTATCTCATCTTAGGCCAGACCTTAGTCGATATGGGAGCCTTAACCAATGCAGAGCTTGAGAGTCTCATGTATCAGTACCAGACCGATAATGAGTTGGACGATTATGCTACTGCCATGGTCGACAACAACACCACCTCACATCTGGTAGAGAATTTCTTCGAGATGTATCACATTCCGGCCAACAATTACACCTTAGCTTACATCAATTTGCTCTTTAACAATTTGATTCGTTTCGTTGGTGAGGACTTCACGCCGTTGGAGCCGATGAAGATCAGCGAATACGAAGTGAACTACTGTGTCGCTCAGCGATTAAGCGGCGTGGCCAAGTTTACCACGGCTCTGGATATGGAGCCGGATGTTGCGGTATCTTTTGCATCCCGCTACGCAAAAATGGATTTTGATGCCTTTGATGAATATGTCAAGGCTTCCCTGGAGGATTTCCTCAACTTACACAACGGACTCTTCAGCGTGAATATGTCCAACAACAGTTCCGTAGAGCTGAACTTAGATCCGCCAATGCAAGAGGAAGGTCCGGTGATGCAACTGAATGAAACCGGCTTTGTCATTCCGGTCATCTATCCGTTCGGTTCCATCTTTTTGATTTTCGAATTCTAATGGTTCTTACATTTAAGGAAGGAGACCCGTATGAAAATTAAACACATTAAGAACACAGAAGCTTTTTTCAAAGTAATTGACAGCTGCACCGGTACGGTTGAGCTGGTTACCAACGAGGGCGATCGCTTGAACCTTCGTTCCAAGTTATCCCAGTTCGTATCCCTCTCCGCACTGTTTTCTTCCGACAACTCCATTCCGGAGCTGGAACTAATCGCTTATGAGCCGGAAGACGCTAAGAAGTTACTGGAGTTTATGATCAATCAATAAGTAAAAATGGCCGGGATTGTAAATTAATCTACAATCCCGTCCTTATTTTATTTCTTATGAAATCTGTAAAAAGTCACGTACCACCTGTGGCATCTCATCCACTTCGCAAATGGTCTTGTGTCTCACCTCGGCGCTTCGAATCTCTTCGATTGCTCCCGGTATCTCTACCTTCGCAACCTCGGACAACTTGTCGGTTAACTCCAAGTCAGAGAGTGCTGCGTCGTCCTCTCCGATGGCCTGCATGACACTTCTGGTGAACTTATATGGGCTTGCAGTTGATGCAATCACCGTTACCTTATCGTCGCCCGTTTCAGCTTTATACTTATTGTATACGCATGCTGCAACTGCGGTATGGGTATCAATCACATAGCCGGTCTTCTCATAGAGATCACGAATGGTCTTGGTAGTCTCCTCTTCCGTTGCGTAATTGCCATAGAAGTCTGCCAAGTTCTTACGCATCTCTTCGGTAATCTCATACTTACCGTCGGACTGCAATGCCTTCATGAATGCGGCATTGGCTGCATCATCCTCGCCTGCAATACGATAAATCAATCGCTCCAAGTTACTGGAGATTAAGATATCCATAGATGGAGAACTGGTCAGCTTGAACTCACGGTTCTTATCGTACACACCGGTTCCGAAGAAATCGAACAATACCTTATTCTCGTTGGATGCGCACAACAGCTTTGCAATCGGAAGTCCCATATTTTTTGCATAATATGCTGCCAAAATATTACCGAAGTTACCGGTTGGTACCGTCACGTTAATCTCCTGGCCTGCGGTAATCTTCTCTTCCTTCAGAAGTCTGGTATATGCATATACGTAGTATACAATCTGCGGTACCAATCGTCCGATATTAATGGAGTTGGCGGAGGAGAACTGATAACCTGCTGCATTAAGCTCTGCTGCCATCTCCTTGTCTCCGAACATCTTCTTCACGCCGGTCTGGGCCTGGTCGAAATTACCGTTGATTCCTACAACGAAGGTGTTATCGCCGGTCTGAGTCACCATCTGGCGCTTCTGAATATCGCTGACGCCATCCTTCGGATAGAAAACGATAATCTTGGTTCCTTCCACATCTGCAAATCCTGCCAATGCTGCCTTACCGGTATCTCCGGAGGTCGCAGTCAGGATAACAATATCATTCTTCACCTGATTCTTACGGGCTGCGGTAATCATAAGGTGTGGCAAAATGGAAAGTGCCATATCCTTAAATGCAATGGTCTTACCATGGAACAGTTCCAAGTAATATGCGCCATCTGCATAGGTCAGTGGTGCAATCTCCTCTGTATCGAACTTCTCATCGTATGCACGATTGATGCAGTTCTTCAGCTCCTCTTCGGTATAATCCGTAAGCAAAAGCTTCATCACTTCGTATGCGACTTCCTGGTAGGTCATGTCGCTTAATTCTTCTAATGTCTTATCGAACTTGGGGATTGTGGTTGGAACGTAGAGACCGCCGTCGGTGGCCAATCCACGCAATACCGCTTGAGATGCAGTTACCTGCTCTGCCTTGTTTCTGGTGCTAACATACTTTACTTCCATCTTTTTTCCTTTCCCTGTTGCGTTTCCTACAACGCCTCCATTATAGATGATGTCAAAATCCTCTGTCAATTGCCTATAATCACCCTTTTCACGTAGACACTTTCCCCCATGTATTATCCCGCGAGGTCGCTCTCGCTTTCTGCTTCAGACGTAGCAGATACTACAAAGCTCTGCTTCGCAGACCTTCTAGTACTGACGTCTGAAGAGACTCGCTACTGAAAACATGTGGGAGAAACCGTCTACGGGCTTTACGTACCAAGTGCATTGACAAGAGGATTTTGCGCTACTGCGTGCGACGGATTTCTAGTATAATGGGGATATGAGTAAGGGTGTTTATAAGACGACGAAAAAGAACGGAGACGTTTATTACAGATGCAGCATTACCAAGCAGGGCAAGCATGTCAGTCTTGGTAGCTTTGCTACGTCCAGAGAGGCTTCTCGGGCTTATAAAGAGGCGGAGAAGCTCTATTCCGATGCATCTTTGAATCTGCTGAACTTCAAATCGGTTTGCAAGACCCTGTCCCAGGACAAGGCCATTACGATTTTGAATCACAGAGACAACCGCATCTATATCAAGACGCCCATTTATCTTCGCACCGGCTTCTTTTCCTACTTCTTAGAAGGTGTCGGCGAGTTAAAGTTCGACAACGACGATCTCATCTACTACTCGAACCACCGCATCTTAGTGCATGACGGTCATCTCTATGTGAATGACTATGGTATGCAGTACGGGATTCTTGCGCGGTTCGGTATC
>JAGDAL010000347.1 GCA_017959525.1 Lachnospiraceae bacterium
AAGGTGGTAGGCTCCGTCAGGCACACCGTAAGCGTCGCCTTAAACAGACTATGGAAGCGCTCTTCCAGCGCCTTGGTCCGTTCCAGTAATAGATTCTCATCCGTTGTATCTACAACAGATACCAACACCATCTGGCTCTCTTCCCGGAAGAGAATGACGTTGCCATCATCTGCACTTCCACAGAGAATCTCGCCGTGAATATTGGTGACGATAAAATCAAAGAGTTCCTGGCGAACGGTCTCAATATCCCGTTCCATCTCCGTTACTCTGGATATGACTAAGGTGTATGGGTGATTTGGATTCTGTGGTAAATCCAACCCTTTTAAATCTTCCTCCATCCGATTCGGTCGCAGACTGTCGTCCGATTCCAGACGATGGCGGAAGAAGCTTAAGCGCACCTGGCGCATGTTGCTGACCAACCATTGGCCCTGATTCTCACTGGCTTTTTTCGACAGTTCCTCCCGGCGCTTGGCCACGATTTTCTGTAAGGTAGCTTCCATGATGACCGGATCGAATGGCTTCAACAAGTATTCCGATGCATGCAGTCGCACCGCATAGGTGGCGTAGTCGAATCGTTCGTGACTGGTAAGAAGAAGGAACTCGCCGTCCTGCTTCTGCTCCCGGAACCAGCTTAAGAGGTCGAGGCCACTGCCCTTGGGCATCTCGATATCGCTGATGACGATATCGATGGGATGCGCCTCGATGATCTTCTTGGCGCCGGCAATGTTGTAGGCGGTGTACACCTCATCAATGCCCAGGCCCTTCCAATCCATATTTTGTTCAATGACCTCCACAGTGGTGCGGTCGTCATCTACGATTACTACTCTCATAAAACCAATTCTTCCTTCTTACTCTCGGCCAATTCGTTCACCGTCACGGCCGGGATGTCAAAGATATTCAAACAGCCATGGGGCTGTACATTCTCAATGGTAAAGAGGCCTTCCTCTTCGTACATGAGCGTCAACATCCGACGGATGCTCCACAATCCAACACGGGTGCCATCTGCACTGGCCGCCCCCTTCGGGTTGGCAAAATCGGATAACACGCCTTCCGGATATCCGCCACCGTCGTCTTCGATTTCTAAGTGAAGATACTTCTTCCCATCCCGTTCTTCCTCTCGGGCAGAGATTAAGATGGTGAGAGTCTTGCCTACTTCCACCGCGTACTTGTACTCGTTCTCGATGATGGTATGAATCATGAGCTGCGGAATCTTCCATTCCATCAGCTCGTCCGCAATCTGCGTATAGTAGAAGACGCAGCCCGGGTATTTTAACTCCTGCATCTCAAAGTAATTCTTCACGTGGCGAATCTCCTCCGCCAGCGTTACCGTGTGCAGGCCCGCCTTGAACATGTAGCGCACGTTCTTGGAGAGGGCGTCGATGTATTCCTGAATCTCCGTATTTTTCTGCTGCATGCTAAGTCCCGAAATAGTGGTTAGCGCATTTAAGAAAAAGTGGGGACGAATCTGTAATCGAATGGCACGAAGCTCCATCTCACTTAAAGAAATCTGCTTCTCGTAGGTCGCGATTTTTAACTCCATGACCTCGTCCATCAGGTCATTGAAAGTATTTTTCAACATGGTAAATTCCAAGGTCTCATAGGCATCCGCAATTCGAATATCCAGATTCCCTGCCTGCATGCGACGCATGTGATCCTGAATGGACTCCATGGGCAAAAGCACTGCACGTCGGATATAGCGAATGATAAGCGTTGCCATGATGACCGTCAAGAGGGCCATAAGGAACAGCACCACATAACCGTATCGGATCTGGTAAATCAATCCCTGTCGGGTGGCTACCGAATAGATCTGCAGACCGTCGATGGTATCCCGCAATTCTACGTTGTAGCCGGAGATACTGATATCGCTAATCTTGCCGCCTACCTCCGCAGCCACCAGGTCCCCGTTCACGCCACAGATGGTGCCGTTCTCATCCGTTACCACCACATCCAAATCCCGGATGTGCTCTCCGGCGTCCGTTCCCATCAGCTTGTCCAGGGAGATAAAAATACCGGCACTCCAGCCTTGCCATGCGTACATTCGATAGACGTAGTCCTCGCCACCAAGGGAGGTCACACTCCACATGGAGCTATGGCCGTCCACCGCTGCATCCAACATATGGGCACGAATGGCTTCCTTGAATTCGTAAGTAACACTACCATCATAACTCTCCAGGCAGGTATCATAGGCACTGGCTGCTACTACCAAAGCATCGAAGTTATTGTCCGTTGCAATCTCGTTCTGCAACAGGTTCAAGGTTCGCACAGAAGCGTAGAAGCGATTCTCCTCGGAGGACGCCTGCAAGAGACGTAAGTCCGAATTGTCGTAGACGATGCGCCCTAGGATTTTGTCTCCATCCTGCAACACATCCTCCACCGCTCCGGTATACAGGTTCATATAATTAGTGACCATCTGCCCGGTGGTACTCTCCGCCGCCCGCAGGACGACCCATACCACCACATTCAGTAGCACCAGCAGTACTACGACTTGTGTGATCAACAATGCAATTGTCTTTTTTATAAATGATGTTTGTTTTTCCATATGGACCATTTTATATGGTTCCTGGGGACGGGGTCAATGGTCCATCTTATTCCTCGCCCGGGTACACAAGGCCCCAGTCTTTTCGAATGCCATCCATCAGCTCCATCATGTAGACGGTCTCTGCCAGTGGCATGGAATCGCTCTGCAACTTGCCCTCCTCCAGGCAGCGCTTTGCTTCTAAAAATTCATATTCATATCCGGTAATCTGCGCCGGAACGTCTTTTTTCTCAATGAGGTTATCGTTCGTATCATAGATTTCGATGCACTCCGGATTGTTGATGTTCTCTACGATCACGTAGCCCTTATCGCCGTAGAAGATGCCCTTCCGGTCAGAGCGAACGAAGATGCCGTGGGTCAAAACCGCCATGGTTCCGTCCTTGTAAGTCACCGTAATGGACTCCTGTCCGTCCACGCCGCGATCCGTCATCTGTACGGTGGACTCGATGCGCTCAATGTCCTTGCCCAAGTGCATCAACATAAAATTGATACCGTATACGCCCACATCCAACAATGCACCGCCGGCCAATGCAGGGTCTACGATGCGCGCCTTATGGTCAATGACGTAGGACAGGTTGGCGGTCATCATCTTCACATTTCCGATGACACCGCTGGCAAGCACCTCATTGATCATGTTGCGGGACGGCATGTAGCGCGGCCAAATCGCCTCTGTCACAAAGACCTGCTCCTTGGTTGCCAGTTCTGCAATCTCTCTTGCCTGCTTCGCGTTCACCGTAAAAGATTTCTCGCACAACACCGGCTTGTGGGCGCGGATACACATCTTCATGCATTCATAGTGATGGGAATGTGGGGTTGCGATGTACACAAGCTCCACTTCCGGGTCCTGTAATAATTCTTCATAGCTTCCGTATGCCTTGGCAAAGCCATGCTCACTGGCAAATGCCTGGGCCTTCTCCAGTGTTCTGGATGCGATGGCGTAGCACTCAGCTTCTGCCATGGCACGCAGTGTATTCGAAATAACTTCTGCAATTCTTCCGGCTCCTAAAATTCCTACCTTCATGGGTAACCCTCCTGCTATTTTCAACAATCACTGTAACAAGGTGTGCTTTTCACACCATCCATTTACATTATACGTACGTTTGTCTAAAGATTCGACTAAATTTTCCCACAGGGTTTTACTTTTCATGTTTTAGATAGAATATCGCAAGCTGTGTACGGTCTCTTAGATTCAATTTTTCCAAGACGGTGGAGAGATAATTTCGAACCGTTCCCTCGGACAGGAACAGCTTCTGTGCAATTTCCTTGTTGGAGAATCCCTCTGCCACCAACTGGATGACTTCGTATTCTTTTTCTGAAATTCCATACTGGCGGTAGTCAAACCGATCTTCTTGATTCATCTGCGTCATCAAGGTCGGCAGTTTGTCAATAACCGCACCACCGAATACGCTCTGCCCATCCATTGCCGCATGAAGAGCGGCTGGAAGTGACTTGTAATCCTGTTTTAAAAGATATCCTTTGACCCCCAGCTTTAAGGCTTTCACAATATACTCATCATCGGAGAACGTCGTTAAAAACAAAATGGTTGCATCTCGATGCTTGTCCAAGATGGCTTCTGCCGCCTCCAAACCATTCATATCTGCCATACGAATATCCATCAGCAACAGATCCGGTTGCAGTTCATCATAGAGCGCAATCGCTTCTCGGCCACTTCCACCCTGGCCCACAATCTCAAAATCCGGTTCCTTGGAAATGATCAATTCCAAAGACATGGTAATCAATTGGTCATCATCAATCAGTAAAATCTTTTTGTTCTCCATACCATTATCCCCTCGCATTCGTAATTGGCAGTCTTGCAAACACCGTAAATCCATCATTTATATAGAAATAGGCTTCCCCCCCTAAGGAATTCGCTCTATTTCGAATATTGGTCAATCCAATGCCATCGTATCCTTCGGTAGAAATTCGCGTTTTTTCCTTCTCTGTCAATGTTCCATTGTCCGTGATGGAAATTGTTGCAAAACTATAATTCTGGTGGAGAATTACCGATACCGTATCTCCATTGGAATGCTTTGTAATATTGGTCACTGCCTCTTTTAGGATTCCAATGATAGACAGTTTCACCTCGGTTGGAAGTGTCTCCTCCAAATCCAATTCAGTATTCACCGTAAAAGTATGCAACTCTCTAAGAATATCCTGTATATTTTTCTCCAGATCAATGGAGTCGTCATGTAAATCATGTACGGAGCTTCTCATTTTCTCCATGGATTCATCCAAAGTATCCGATAGCATCGCCAGTTGCGGTCCT
Organism: Lachnospiraceae bacterium; assembly: GCA_017959525.1. Lineage (GTDB taxonomy): Bacteria > Bacillota > Clostridia > Lachnospirales > Lachnospiraceae > XBD2001. The sequence goes on from JAGDAL010000347.1 coordinate 4,803, forward strand.
ATCGTCTCATCCTTGTTCACAGTTATAATTGCCCCTAAAAGCAGGATTGCCCTGGACAGAAGATGTCCCACATTATCGTGAATATCTCTGGCTATTCGATTTCGTTCTGCCAAAGTTGCCAAATGAACCTGCTGATCCTGTTCCATAAGTAGCGCCTGGTTTTTACTCTTTAGCATCTCCTCTAATTCGATACTATCATCCCTGGTCTTATGCAACCCACTTTGGTAGATTGTCATTTTGTCATAGAGGTCCATGGATACCACTGTAAAAATTGCAAGAATCACCAATGCCACAATCTTGACAGTAAGTCCATCTCTCTCCATTCGAGTGAGGAAAACTAATGAAAACAGAAAAGGAAGCAATGTGAACAGATACTGAGAAACTTTCTTGTTTACAATCAGATATTGCTCGTTCATAAATCTGTCGCCACCATTATATACAGTCTGAATATCGTTGTAAAACTGAATACCGGTAAGAATGATGGTCATTCCAATGACATTGGCAACAAAAAAACCTATAAACTGTGGCAAACTGATGTGTTGCCTGAGTAGTTTCCAAAC
>JAGDAL010000348.1 GCA_017959525.1 Lachnospiraceae bacterium
GTGCTCCATAAGTGAAGGCATTGTACATTGCAGGGAACTTCGCCTTCACATCGTCTTCGCCAAGGCCAACCAGCTTGAATGCCTCAATCATAATCTCCGGATCATGGTTACGGATTGCACCGGAAGACAACTCAACACCGTTACATACCAAATCATACTGGTAACCTAAGATATCCACCGGATCCTGGGTGCGAAGTGCATCTAAGCCACCCTGTGGCATAGAGAATGGGTTATGGCAGAATTCCAGCTCACCGGACTCCTCACCAATCTCATACATTGGGAAGTCTACAATCCAGCAGAACTCGTAAGTATCCTTCTTCATATGGCCTTCTGCTGCAGCACCGAGAAGCTTACGGAATACTCCGGCAGTCTTCTGTGCGGTAAGCAAGTTACCTGCAGCCAAACCAACGAAGTCACCAGGTTTCAAGCCAAGTGCAGCGATTACCGCATCCTTGCGCTCCTGTAAGAACTTGGCAATACCACCAACAATCTCACCGTTCTCATCCAGCTTGAACCAGTAGGTCTTCTGTGCGGTTGCGACTTCTACGTCTGCAATCATAGCATCGATCTGTTTACGGGTAGCGGTGAAGTTATCTACTACGATAGCTTTTACCACGTTGCCCTCGAATGGACCGAATCCGCAATCAGCCATAACTTCGGTAGCATCCTGGAGAACCAAATCAATACGAAGGTCCGGCTTATCGGAACCATACTTGTCCATTGCCTCTAAGTAAGGGATGCGTACGAAAGGTGCAGTGGAAGCACTCTTGTATACGCCGTATTTTGCAAAGATTGGAGGAAGCACATCCTCAACAACTGCGAAGACATCTTCCTGAGATGCGAATGCCATCTCCATATCCAACTGATAGAACTCTCCCGGAGAACGGTCTGCTCTTGCATCCTCATCACGGAAGCAAGGTGCAATCTGGAAATAACGGTCAAAACCGGAAGCCATCAAAATCTGCTTGAACTGCTGTGGAGCCTGTGGCAATGCATAGAACTTGCCAGGATGATTACGTGCAGGTACCAAGTAATCACGTGCGCCCTCAGGAGAGGAGCAGGTCAAAATCGGTGTGGTAATCTCCATGAAATCATGTGCAATCATGGAGCTACGAAGCTCAGCAACAATCTTGCTACGAAGAACAATCTTGCTCTTTACTTCCGGATTACGAAGATCTAAGTAACGATACTTCAGACGGGTATTCTCATCAGCTTCCTTGGAACGGTTAATCTCGAATGGAAGCTCGTTGTGATCACACTTACCAAGAATCTCAATCTTGCTTGGAACAACTTCGATCTCACCGGTAGGAAGGTCTGCATTCTTGGAAGAACGCTCTCTAACTACACCACTAACGGAAATGGTAGATTCCTTATTCACGGAATCAATCACTGCCATCATCTCTTCGGTCTCAATCACAATCTGAGTAGTACCGTAGAAATCTCTTAAAATCAGGAATCCAAGGTTCTTGGATACCTTACGGATGTTCTCATACCATCCTACAAGGGTAACTTCCTTGCCTGCATCTGCAAGACGAAGCTCATTACAATTATGTGTACGTGACTGCGTCATAATACATCTCCTCTTACTTCTTATTAATTATTGAAAAATTCCACGAACTCCTCGTAGCCCTGAGCCTCGAGCTGTTCCTTCTGGAACTTCTTATTCTTATTCATACGAACAACCAATACCTGCTGTCCGTTTTCACGAGCGGCCTTGGCCTGCTCCATAACATTCACCAGCTTGTCTGCCGGATACTTCTTCTCAACCAAGTAAGCTACACGCTTTGGTCTCTCCGGGATCTCGAATCCGGATTCCATCAGAAGAAGAATGATACGCTCGAATCCAATAGAGAATCCGCAAGCCGGAACGTTCTGGCCGGTAAACTTACCAATCATCTCATCGTAACGTCCGCCGCCACCGCAGCTGCCGCCGAATTCCGGAATGGCAATCTCGAAAATGGTTCCGGTGTAATAGCTCATACCGCGAACCAAGGTCGGATCGAATACCAACTCAAACTTCGCACCCTTGGTTGCATTGACTGCAGCAGCAATCTCTGTCATGGAAGCGACCACTTCCTCACCAAGGAACTCACCTAAGGTGTTTGCTAAGAAGCTTACGCCCTCGGCTACGTCCTTTTTATCCTGCAACTCATCAAAGAGCGCTAAATACTTATCAATAGAAGCTTTGTCATAGCCATGGTTCACAAGATCCTCGGATACACCGTCCAAACCAATCTTGTCCATCTTATCCAAAGAAATAAAAATCTCATCGAAATCTGCTTCTGCAAATCCTGCATAAGCAGCCATCGCCTTTAAGATACGACGCTCATTGATACGAATCTCGAAGTCATGGAATCCAAGCTTACCAAGGGTGGTAGTCGTTGCGGTGATAAGTTCGATCTCCGCAAGGTTGCTCGGCTCACCTAAAATATCAATATCGCACTGAGTAAACTGACGATAACGACCACGCTGTGGACGATCTGCACGCCATACATTACCCATCTGCAGTGCCTTAAAAGGACTTGGCAGGTCATTGGCATTGTTTGCATAGAAACGGGACAACGGAACGGTCAAGTCGTAGCGCATACCAAAATCCACTACGTCCATCTCTTCCTTCGCCTCGTCAAGCTTCAGCTTCTCGCCGCGCTTCAACACTTTGAAAATCAGCTTCTCGTTCTCACCGCCCTGCTTGTTGGACAGGTTCGCAATGTTCTCCATACAAGGAGTCTCAATTGGTGTGAAACCGAAGCTACGATAGGTATCCTTAATCACCTGTGTCACGTAATCTCGAATCTCCATCTCGCGTGGGAGAATATCGCGCATACCGTTGACAGGCTTCTTACTCAATGCCATAACATGTCTCCTCTAAAAGACTAAATTCCAAATAGGCATTATAACATATGTTAGCAAGGGATGCTACAAACGAAAAACATCCCCGCCCATCAGGACGAGGATGCCTTCCATGTTTGTATGCAAGAGCACGCTCAAAGCACACATATTATCCAATGTAGGGAGCGAATCACCGCGGAGCCACTTGTACACCGCCTGGGGTGCTTTAAATCCCATGAAATCAGCCACTTGTCTGACTGATAGATTGTTCGCCCGCATCAATGTCTCAATGCGTGCACCCGTTGCAATCATGTCAATACTTGGATATCCCATAATGAATTCCTCCTTATAATGGTGTTTGTTAATAGGGTTAACAAACGCGGAATTCCTAGGCACAGGGCCTTCTCGCTACTGCGATCCAAGGAAGCTAAGGATGAATTCTTTGGTTGAAATTATTCTATTAAATTGTGAACTTGTAGTCAATAGATGTGAACTAGCAGTTCACTCTATAAGCCTTCTTGCCATAGGTGCGGTACAAATAGTACACCGTCATAAGGATGCCGCCCACAATCCAGGTGGTCGGATAACACCATACCAGAGTAGATACGGTGGCCTTGGCGCCAAGGACTACCACCCATCCGATACGTACGGCACAGATTCCCACCAAGCAAATGAAGGTCGGAATCACCACGTCATTCTGGGCACGGCGGGAACCGGAGAACGCCTCGATAAAGGAGAAAATCCAATAAAACGGTCCCATAATCGTAGCCATCTGCATACCAATCTTGATCACATCCGGATCCTGCGTGAAAATACCAAACACCGGCTCGCCGAAAGTAATGATTAAGAAACCGAAGACCATGGATGCTACAGCACCCATTGCTAAGGTCACCCAGGTACCCTTGCGGACACGATCCATCTTGCCGGCACCGTAGTTCTGTCCGGCGAAGGTGGTAATGGACATACCGAAAGCACCGTTGATCATCCACTGTAATCCATCGATACGGCCTAGTGCTGCCCAAGCAGCGACCACATCAACGCCTAAACGGTTCATAGCGGACTGCAATACAATATTGGAAATACTATAGGTACTGGTCTCAATAGCAGACGGCAAACCGATGCGCATGATACGACGCAACATATGGCGGTCCAAACTCAAACGGTTGAATCGAAGCCGCATGCCATCTACCCGATACATCAAAGTCCAGGTTACGAGCACTGCGGAAATCGCCTGGGAAATAAAGGTTGCAATGGCAGCTCCACGTACGCCTAAGTGCAACTGTCCGACAAAGAACAAATCCAATACGATATTGGTTAAAGTTCCAATCATCAAAAAGTACAGCGGCCGCTTGGAATCTCCAATCGCACGCAAAATTCCGGAGCCCATGTTGTACACCAGAAGAAATACCATGCCGCCGAAATAAATACGCAAATAGGTGGCAGAATCTGCAATCAGCTGCTCTGGCGTCTGCATCCATCCAAGGAATACGGGACAAAAGACTGCACATATGCCGCCGCCAATCAATCCAAATAATAAGGAAAAGGCATACGCAGTATGCAGCGCCTGGTCGATACGCTTCTCATCTCTGGCTCCGTAGTACTGGGCAATAATTACCGTTACACCTACGGATAATCCGGAGAAGAATCCAACGAAGAAGTTAGAAATCTGCGCGGAAGAACCGGCAATACAGGATAACGCTTCCTTGCCGGCAAAACGGCCGACGATGATGGCATCCATGGTGTTATAAAATTGTTGGAAGAAGGACCCTAGGAGAATCGGAAAGAAAAAGAGCAAAATCTGTTTCCAAATGGTCCCCTGTGTAATTTGATTTTCGTTATTCATAAGGGATATTCTACACCTTTAAGACAAAAAAATACACTCAGTCAGCGGAGTTAATTAAGAGATTGACTGAGTGCTTTTTCATAAAATATTGTAAAAAAAAGAAAGTTTATGAAAAACAGTGACGCATTGCGTACTGATTTTTCCAAATAAAAAACGACAACTTCTTCCCGTTCTAAGAAGAAGTTGTCGTAGTAAACTAATATCGGTAGTTTGTAGAAACGTCTGACCATCTCTCAGACATATACAACAACAAAGATGATTATACTCCGAATTTTAACTTTGTCAACGTTTTTCTAAAACTTTTTTCAAAAACTTTCAAATTCCGTTAAAATCCGTTATTCGCTCGGCTTCAGACCATTCTTCTCCAAGTCTTTCTCCAGCTCCCAGTTCTCCAAACGACGAACGCCACTGTCCTTCTTCTCTTCCGTAAGGTCAGCTGCAATGGCACGGGAGGTCTGGATTTTCTGGATTAAGGAGCGAATCTCGTCCGGCTCCTTGGCAAGTGCCATACCGATTACAAACTGGTCGCCCACACGATGCTGGGTGCGGCGGACAATGCCTTCCACCTCGTAATTCACCCCGTCGGACCAGGTAATCTTGCAACGCTCTCCCACGCCCGGAAGATTCTTCACACCCTTGACCGAAACGCCGATGCCATCATGGCATACATTCAATACGAAACAAGGAATCTCAAACTCGTAGCCCTTCCAATCCAGCTTGCCGTTGGCATCCACCGAAACGCGGAAGGAATTCCGGCGGTTAAAAGAGGACGCATCCGTGGTATTTTTTAATACCATGGCATACGGCTTGTCATTGACACGGATAAGATTCACCGAAACCGGCGCCCAACGATACACCTTGCCATTGGAAAGAATCAGATATAAGCTGCTCACCACCTTCTCGGATTGAAAATTCACCATCTTGGAATCAAAGATGACATTCTCTACCACGATATAGTGCTTCACCGCTTCCGTACCCAGATTCTTGGCAATGGAACCAAGCTTATCCGCATCCTCACAGACGCGCAAATCGAAGTCAATCTGCTCTCCGGTCTCATTGTCCACGGAAGAAAGCTTCAATGTATACCCCTCTAAAGATCGAATCTGATCAATAAACATTCCTTCACCCCAATGCTTTAGATTTGATAGAAGCCTACCTTCTTGTAAACCTTACGTAATGTTTTATTTGCAACATAGGACGCATGCTCTGCACCCTTGCGATATACATCTTCCAAATAAGCCTTGTCCTTAATCAGGCGCTCTGCCTCTTCACGAATCGGACGCATGGCATCGATAACAACCTCACCAACGGCCGGCTTAAATACACCGTAACCCTTGCCAGCAAACTCTGCCTCGATTTCCTCGAAGGTCTTGCCGGTCAAAGTAGAATAGATATTCATCAGGTTGGCAACGCCAGGCTTGTTCTCACGGTCATAACGAACCGGATTCTCGGTATCACTATCGGTTACCGCACGCTTGAACTTACGAGCGATGGTATCCGGATCATCCATCAGGAATACACAACCATCCGGAACAGACTTGGACATCTTATCTCCCGGTGTGGTTAAGCCGTAGATACGGGCACCGGTCTTCGCAATCAATGGCTCCGGAACCTTGAAGACATCTCCGTAGATGCTGTTAAAACGGGTTGCAATGTCACGGGTTAACTCCACGTGCTGCTTCTGGTCTTCACCAACCGGTACGTAGTCTGCCTGATACAGAAGGATGTCCGCTGCCATTAATGCAGGATAGGTAAAAAGTCCGGCATTGATGTTGTCCTTATGCTTCGCAGATTTATCCTTGAACTGCGTCATACGGGACAACTCACCGAACATAGTGTAGCAATTCAACACCCAAGCCAGCTGTGCATGCTGTGGCACCATGGACTGCAAGAACAATACGTTCTTCTCCGGATCCAAACCACAGGCAATGTACTGTGCCAACTGGTGTAAGGAGCGACGACGTAACTCTGCCGGCTCCTGGCGAACGGTAATGGTATGTAAGTCCGCCATAAAATAGAAACATTCATATTCATCAACCCGGGATGACCAGTTCTTGATTGCACCTAAATAATTGCCCAGGTGCAAATCCCCACTTGGCTGGATACCGGATAACATTCTTTTCTTTGGTTCTTCCATGATTTTCCCTCTCAATCGATACAAATTCTACAGATTATTGTATCTGTTTCCATTCCCGCTTTCAACTAAATATCACTGCAAATGCGGTCTTTTCCTTCGTTCTTGGCACGATACAATAAGGCATCCACCCGGTCAATGGTTTCCTTGGCACACTCCCCATCGCGATGCTTGGTAAGACCGATGCTCACGGTAATCGGTCGATGCATCACTTCCGGATTGGCTACCTGCTCCCGAATACAATCTGCAATCTCCAGGATCTCCGCATCCGTGTACCCGATGCCCAGGGCCATGAATTCCTCACCGCCCCA
>JAGDAL010000349.1 GCA_017959525.1 Lachnospiraceae bacterium
ACATCGATTCGTCCGCCATGCTTATAAACATTCCATCCGCTACCATCTGCACGTTGCTTCGCATCGATGGCCACCACAACACACTGGCTTCCGAACTTCTCGGCAGCATCCGCAATAAGCTGCGGGTTATCAATGGCAGAAGAATTAATAGAAATCTTATCTGCGCCCTCTCTTAGTAATGCACGAAAGTCCTCTACAGAACGAATTCCACCACCGACGGTAAACGGAATAAAGACCTTCTTAGCAACTTCCCGTACCATATCCACCACCGTTTCCCGATGGTCACTGGATGCGGTAATATCCAAAAATACCACTTCGTCCGCACCGGCCGCATCATAGGCCGCCGCAACCGCTACCGGGTCTCCGGCATCCTGCAGATCTACGAAGTTCACACCTTTTACTACTCGTCCGTCCTTAATATCCAAGCACGGGATAATCCGTTTTGTATGCATGTTCCTCTCCTATAATTCACAAAAGTTCTTCAGAATCGCAAGTCCTACTGTTCCACTCTTCTCCGGATGGAACTGGCATGCAAAAACATTGCCGCTCTCTACGGAGCCATGAATGGTTACGCCATACTCACTGGTGGCTGTAACAATGGATGGATCTTCGGCCTGTAAATAATAGGAATGTACGTAGTACACAAAAGACTGCTCCAAAATCCCACGAAACAGGCGGCCATCATTGGATAAATGCAGGGAGTTCCATCCGATATGCGGCACCTTCAAGCCATCGGCATCCGGAATCCGATGAATGTGGCCCTTCAAAATTCCAAGGCCTTCCACTCCCGGTGTCTCGTCGCTGCCGTCAAAGAGGAGCTGTAACCCCAGACATATCCCAAGAAATGGCTTCCCTGAGGAAGCCACTTCTCGAATGACCGTATCTAATTGATATTGCTGCAAATGACTCATGGCATCTCCAAAAGAGCCTACTCCCGGCAGAATTACACGGTCTGCCGCAAGAATCTCCTTCGGATCTCTGGTTACACAAGTCTCTTGTCCCAAGTAGTCTAATGCCTTCTCCACACTCTTGATGTTTCCGGCATCGTAATCAATGATTGCAATCATGTTGTTATCTAAATCCTTTTTCTTCCAAAATCTCGTAAAGCCGTAAGGTGTAATCCTGACGATCACCCACGTAGAATACCTCAGACGCCTCATCCGCCGTCATGCCAAACTGCTCTTCTAAGTGCGAAATCAGCTTCTGTCCTAAGACATCAAACTGAGCTGTCACACCAAGGGTCTCCGCAGAATCTGCCTTCTCGCGGTATTGTACGATTCCGATAATCAGGCTATCCAATGCCATTCCGTAGTCCTTCTTGGACATAGCAACCTCATACTCCCGATTCTTCATCTGAAGCATGGCTAGAAGCTTGGTTGCTTCAATAAACATGGCATCTTCTTCGTCCTCTGTATCGATACCGCTGACGCAACTATACGCCGTGATATAATCACCGGTATCAAAAGATTCCTGCGCGCGGCCAAACTGCATTTTATCCGCAAAAATCTTCTGTGCCACAAAGACAAAG
>JAGDAL010000350.1 GCA_017959525.1 Lachnospiraceae bacterium
ATCGGTTTTGACCAGGCCGAAGCAGTGTCTGCTCTTTTTAGAGAACAGGGGTTTAAAGACGTGGTTTGCCATAAGGATTTGGCAGGCAATGACCGTGTGGTGGAGGGACACCTGTAGCGCTGCGGATCACAGGTAGATATTTACGGATGACGGAAATTGTGATACAATAGGCGCGCTGTGTGTCGCATTGGCACACAGGTGGTTTTGTTTAAATAGGAGTGTTTTATGTTTGATAAGTTAGAGGATTTATTGATCCATTATCAGGAAATTATGAATATGCTCAGTGAGCCGGATATTGCCAACGATAGCCGACGCTTTCAGAAGTTAATGAAGGAGCAGAGTGATTTGACTCCTTTGGTTAACGCTTATACCGAATACAAGAAAAGCAAACAGGCCATCGAGGATTCTCTTGCCATCTTAGACGAAGAGTCTGATGAAGAGATGAAGGAACTTGCCAAGGAAGAACTGAACGAGGCCAAGGCAAGAGTAGAAGAGCTTGAGAACGAATTGAAGATTTTACTTCTGCCGAAGGACCCGAACGATAACAAGAACGTTATCGTGGAAATTCGTGCAGGTGCCGGCGGAGATGAGGCAGCTTTATTTGCTGCTGAGATTTACCGTATGTATATCCATTATGCAGAAGGCAGAGGCTGGAAGACAGAGCTCATCGAAGCAGAAGAGACCGGTATCGGCGGTATGAAGTCTGTGAACTTCATGGTATCCGGTAACGGCGCATACTCAGTGCTTAAGTATGAGTCTGGTGTACATCGTGTACAGCGTGTTCCGGAGACCGAGTCCGGCGGACGTATCCATACCTCTACCATTACCGTAGCAGTGATGCCGGAGGCAGAGGATGTAGATATCGAGATCAACGAGAAGGATATCCGTATCGACGTAATGCGTGCATCCGGTAACGGTGGACAGTGCGTTAATACCACAGACTCCGCTGTACGTTTGACCCATTACCCAACCGGTATTGTCATCTATTCTCAGACTGAGAAGTCTCAGTTACAGAACAAGGACAAGGCGTTCGCATTGTTGCGTGCCAAGTTATACGATATGGAACTTCAGAGACAGCAGGCAGAGGCTTCTGCAGAGCGTCTCTCCCAGATCGGAACCGGAGACCGTTCCGAGAAGATCCGTACTTACAACTTCCCACAGGGACGTGTAACGGATCACAGAATCAACTTAACCTTGTACAAGTTGGATAAGATTATGGATGGCGATATCCAGGAAATCTTAGATGCATTGATTGCAGCAGATCAGGCGAAGCGTCTGTCCACCATGGACCAGGCAAGCTAGACATAGTCCCGGATTTGCGTATTAAATTGTACGAAATTTAATTCAGAAAAAGAACGCAGTTATCGGGAATTGCGTTCTTTTTTTATTATGTTATAATAGAAGAACATGTGGGTTGGTGTGATGAATATACACTATTCCCATAGGAATTAAAACAAATAAGGAGGCACATATTATGGCCGAGCAGATTTTAAATGTATCAGGACTGAAGGTAACCGTTGAAGATAAGGAAATCCTTCATGGTCTGGATTTGACCCTGAATGCCGGTGAGACACATGTCATCATGGGACCGAACGGCGCAGGTAAGTCTACCCTTGGTTCTACCTTAATGGGTGACCCAAGATATGTCATTACCGACGGCAAGGTAATCTTCCAGGGTGAAGATATTACCGGTGAGAGTGCCGATAAGATTTCTAAGAAGGGTATGTTTTTATCCTTCCAGAATCCGGTAGAGGTTCCGGGTATTACATTATCTAACTTCATTCGTAGCGCATTGGAGCAGAAGACCGGTAAGCACATCCGTGTTTGGGACTTCAAGAAGGAATTGGAGCAGACCATGGCGATTCTGAATATGGATCCTTCCTATGCAGAGCGTGATTTGAACGTTGGTTTCTCCGGTGGTGAGAAGAAGAAGGCTGAGATTCTTCAGCTTCTGATGTTGAAGCCATCTCTTGCTATTCTTGATGAGACCGATTCCGGTTTGGATGTTGATGCGGTTCGTACCGTATCCGAAGGTATCGAGGTTTACAAGAAGACCGTTGGCGGTGCATTGTTAATCATCACTCACAGCACCAAGATTTTGGAAGCATTAAGCGTTGATGCAACCCACGTTTTGGTGGATGGTAAGATTGTTCACAATGGTGATCAGAGCTTGATTGATGATATCAATGAGAACGGTTTCGAGCGTTTTTTGAATTAACCCGTTAGGAGCAGATAAATGAGCAAAGAGAAAACACAAGTTGAGGACATTGACCGCAGCCTCTATGACTTCCGCTATGAAGAGAAAGACGTCTTCAAAGTAGAAGAGGGACTGACCCCGGACATTGTTCGTCAGATTTCAAAAGATCGTAACGATCCGGATTGGATGTTGGAGTTTCGTCTGAAGGCTCTGGAGATTTACAACCAGATGGAAGTACCGGAATGGGGCCCATCCATTGAAGGATTAAATATGGATAACATCGTTACCTACATTCGTCCGAAGGCAGAGCGTATGCAGAAGGACTGGAACGATGTTCCTACCGATATCAAGGACACCTTCGAGCGCCTTGGTATTCCACAGGCAGAGCGTGCATCCCTAGCAGGTGTAGGTGCACAGTACGATTCCGAGTTGGTATATCACAACGTGAAGGATGAGGTTGCTGCACAGGGCGTTATCTATACCGACGTAGAGAGTGCATTGCACGGCGAGTATGCCGACATGATTAAGGAACACTTCATGAAGTTGGTTCCTCCGACTGACCACAAGTTCGCAGCATTGCATGGTGCGGTTTGGTCCGGTGGTTCCTTCGTATACGTTCCACCGGGAGTGAAGGTAGAGATTCCTCTGCAGTCTTACTTCCGTCTGAATGCAGCCGGAGCAGGACAGTTCGAGCATACCTTAATCATCGTAGATGAGGGCGCAGACCTTCACTTCATCGAGGGCTGTAGTGCACCGAAGTATAACGTAGCCAATCTTCATGCCGGTTGTGTAGAGCTCTTCGTAGGTAAGAATGCGAAGTTGCGTTACTCTACCATTGAGAACTGGTCTAAGAATATGTACAACCTGAACACCAAGCGTGCCCGCGTAGAAGAGGGCGGTAAGATTGAGTGGGTATCCGGTTCCTTCGGATCTCATGTATCTTATCTCTATCCGATGAGTGTCTTGCAGGGAGACAATTCCCGTTGCGAGTTCACCGGTGTTACCTTCGCCGGTCACGGACAGAACCTGGATACCGGAACCAAGGTGGTTCATGTAGGTAAGAATACATCTTCCTATATTAATACCAGATCCATCTCCAAGAGTGATGGTATCTCCACCTTCCGTAGTGCGGTTGTTGTCGGCAAGAACGCTAAGGGTTCCAAGTCCGCAGTATCTTGTGAGTCCTTAATGTTAGATGATATCTCCAGATCCGATACCATTCCGGCGATGGATATTCGTACCGATGATGTAGATATCGGACATGAAGCCAAGATCGGTCGCATTAGCGACGACGTGGTATTCTACCTGATGAGCCGCGGTATGTCCGAGGAAGATGCAAGAGCACTGATCGTTAGTGGTTTTGCAGACAACGTTAGCAAAGAATTACCATTGGAATATGCAGTTGAAATGAATAACCTCATCCGTCTTGAGATGAAGGGCAGCATCGGTTAGGAAGGAGGTAGAGACATGAGTGAACAGACTTTAACCATTAACAATCTACCTGCACCAACCTGGAACTGGTTGCGTATGAATGATGCAACCGTTCGTGTACCGGCTGAGAAGCTAACCTACATTGCAGGTGACGAAGTTCCGGCAGGCATCTCCAAAGCAGTTTTGGATGCACCGGAGTTACGTGAGGTGGTATCCGGATTCGGCCCACAGGCGGCATCCGTATTTGATGAAGTAAGTGAAGTGGTATCTTATACCACAGCCGGAGAAGTTACAGATCCGATTCGTTTGGACTATGATTTTTCCGAAGGAGCAAACAGCGTGAATGCCATTGAACTTCATGCTCCGGAAGGATGCTCTATGCTGGTAATCCAGAACTTCCATTCCGAGAAGAACGGATTCGGTTTTGCCGGCGTATCTACTAAGTATGACATTGCAAAGAATGCGAAGATTACCCTGGTACAGGTTCAGACCTTAGGGGATGATCTTACCTTCTGTAATGATATTGGCGGACGTTGTGACGAGGAAGGTTCCTTCCAGCTGATCCAGTTGGTATTGGCAGGCAAGGAGACTTACATCGGAAGCAACACAGCCTTGGCTGGCAAGCGTTCGGATTTGCAGATTAACATGGCTTACATCGTAGAAGGTAACCATGTACTGGATATGAACTACGTTGCAGATCATACCGGCAAGAAGACCCACTGTGATATTCAGGCAGCCGGCGTGCTTCGTAACGAGGCCAAGAAGGTATTCCGCGGAACCATCGACTTCAAGCGTGGTTGTGCAGGAGCTACCGGTTCTGAGATTGAGGACGTACTTTTAATGGATGAGGATGTCATCAACCAGACCATTCCGCTGATTCTATGTTCCGAAGAGGACGTAGAAGGTACCCATGGTGCGACCATCGGTAAGCTCAATGAGGACTTATTGTTCTACTTGGAGTCCCGTGGTTTGGCACTTCGTGACATCTATGAGATGATGGCACGTGCCCGCGTAGATGCGGTATGTAACCTGATTCCGGACGAAGCGACCAGAGAGTGGGTTATGAATTATTTAGGAAAAGAAAAAGAAGAAGAGGAATCATAATGACTGAAACAGATTTGCAGATGCGCAAAGAATTCCCGATTCTCAAGAATCGAAATGTCGTATATTTAGACAACGCAGCGACTTCTCAGAAGCCACCATGCGTCATCGAGGCAGCTGCAGAATATTATAAATTGAACAACGCGAATCCGATGCGTGGGTTGTATGAGCTTTCGATTGATGCAACCAATGCATATGAGGATGCACGTAGCACTGTAGCGAATTTTATCCATGCGTCCCGCCCGGAAGAAATCGTATTTACCCGGAATGCAACCGAGAGTATGAACCTGGTTGCGTACTCCTACGGAATGCATTTCCTTCACGAGGGAGACGAGATTATCGTTAGTATTGCAGAGCACCACAGTAATATGTTACCGTGGAGACAGGTAGCAAAGGTTACCGGTGCGCATGTAACTTACCTCTTCTGTAAGGAAGACGGAACCCTGACACCGGATATGTTGGAAGAGATTATTTCCGACAAGACTAAGATTGTTGCCATTACCCAGATTTCCAATGTATTTGGACGTCTCAATGACATCAAGGGCTTTGCGGCAGTTGCGCATGCACACGGCGCTATCATGGTAGCAGACGGAGCACAGTCCGTTCCGCATATTCCTGTAGATGTACAGGATTTGGATGTGGATTTCATGGGCTTCTCCGGACACAAGATGTTCGCACCTATGGGAATCGGAGCTCTTTACGGCAAGTATGAGCTCTTAGAGGCCATGCCTCCGTTCTTATACGGCGGTGAGATGATCGAGTATGTTTCCATGGAAGATGCCACCTATGCGGAAGTGCCTCACAAGTTCGAGGCCGGTACCGTGAATGTCGGTGGTGCGGTTGGATTGGCTGAGGCTATCCGATTCATGGGTCGCTTCGGTTGGGAGCGCATTGAGAAGCGTGAGAATGACTTAACGGTGTATGCCATGGAGAAGGTGGTTCGTCTACCGCACATCCATGTGCTTGGTGCCGCCGATCCGATGGATCACCACGGTATCATCACCTTTATGATTGACGGTGTACATCCGCATGATGTTGCTGCGATTTTTGATGCACACAACATCGCCATTCGCGCGGGTCATCATTGTGCGCAGCCACTGCATAAATATCTGGGCAAGTTATCTACTTCCCGCGCATCCTTAGCCTTCTACAACAACGAAGATGACATCGATGCATTCGTAGATTGCCTTGGAAATATTCGGAAGGATATGGGATTTAGCGATTAAGTTCATAGAGGGGAATCATTATGGCAAATACATTTTATAATGAAATTTTGACCGATCATAATATGAATCCTGTACATAAACACGCCATCGAGGGTGCGAATTTCACCCTTGAGGGCGTGAATCCGTCTTGTGGGGATGATATTATCCTGCAGTTACGGGTAGAGGATGATGTGATTGTGGACGGTGGCTATACCGGAGACGGTTGTGCAATTTCGCAGGCATCTGCAGATATGATGTTGGATTTGATCATTGGCAAGACCAAGGAAGAGGCCCTTCGTCTGTCTGATATTTTCCTGCGTATGATTACCGGCAACATTACCGAAGAAGAGCATGCCGAGTTGGAGGAGGCAGGCATTCTTCAGGATGTATCTCATATGCCGGCCCGTGTAAAGTGTGCGGTTTTGGGATGGCACACCATGGACGAGATGTTCAAACCGGGTGAATAGAGAACAGAGTGAAGGAGATATTGTATGAGTAGTAGAGTGGATGTAGCAATTATTGGTGCAGGTCCGGGAGGCATTTATGCAGCTTATGAGCTGGTGAAAAAGGACCCTACCAAGAGAGTGGTTGTGTTTGATTCCGGCTATGCTCTGGAGAAGCGTCATTGCCCAATTGACGGCAAGAAGGTAAAAAGCTGTATCAGCTGTAAGGTTTGTTCCATTATGAACGGCTTCGGCGGTGCAGGTGCTTTTTCCGATGGTAAGTACAATATTACCAACGACTTCGGTGGTTCCCTGTATCAGTATATCGGTCGCCAGGAAGCCATTGATTTGATGAATTATGTGGACGAGATCAATATGAGCCACGGTGGTGAGGGTACAACTTTGTATTCTACGGCCGGCAGCTCTCTGAAGAAAGTCTGCATGCAGAACAAGCTTCAGTTATTGGAAGCATCGGTTCGTCATTTGGGTACCGACAAAAATTATGTTGTGCTTCAGCACCTTTATGATGAGTTAAAAGATCTTGTGGATTTCCGCTTTGAGACCAAGGTAGATCGGGTAGAGGATTTGAACCCGGGCTATCGCTTAAGTTTCGGCGATGAATCCTTAGAGTGCGATACCTGTATTATTTCCGTGGGTCGAAGCGGAAGTAAGTGGATGGAGAGTGTCTGCAACGATTTAGATATCGAGACCAAGTCCAACCGTGTGGATATCGGTGTTCGTGTGGAGATTCCTGCTGAGATCTTTTCCCATATTACGGATGAGTTGTACGAAGGCAAGATTGTCTATCGTACGGAGAAATTCGAAGATTTGGTACGTACCTTCTGTATGAATCCGAAGGGTATCGTTGTTAACGAGAATACCAACGGTATCATTACCGTTAACGGTCACAGCTTCGAAGATGATTCCCGTAAGACCAAGAATACCAACTTCGCTTTGTTGGTTTCCAAACATTTTTCCGAACCGTTCAAGGACAGTAACGGATACGGCGAGAGTATTGCCCGCTTATCCAATATGCTTGGCGGTGGTGTTATTGTACAGAGATTCGGCGATTTGGTTCGTGGACGTCGTAGTACCACGAAGCGTATCGAAGAATGTACCGTTCAGCCGACGCTGAATGCGACACCGGGAGACTTATCTCTGGTCTTACCAAAACGTATTTTAGATGGTATTATAGAGATGATCTATGCGTTAGATCAGATTGCACCGGGTACTGCGAATGACGATACCCTGTTGTATGGTGTAGAAGTGAAGTTCTACAACATGTCTGTTGCATTAGATCAGAACTTAGAGACTTGCCATAAGGGGCTGTATGTCATTGGAGATGGCAGTGGTGTGACCCATTCCCTGTCTCATGCATCTGCAAGTGGTGTTTACGTAGCACGCAAGATTCTGGAGTAGTTGGATAGCAATCCTTGCGCACAAGGAGTGTTTTATGAGAGAAAAACTACGTAATAGGTTCAATGAATTCTTTGGATATGACTGGGACAAGGTCTATCAGGATAATCTGGATGATGTCGCCTATGAGAATGCGGTGTTAACCTGGAACGGTCTGTTTATCATGATGGTGGCAGACTTGGTGCTTCTGGTGTATCATGCGATTTCACGGGATGCGATGATGCAGACGGTGCGTTTTGCAGCCATGTTCCCGGTGATTCTTCTGATTGCAATTGGTGCACATGCCGTGTATTTTCACTTTGAAGATCGACGTTGGTTTGCTACGGGCCTGGCCTATGGTTTTGGTACTTTTATCCTGTTGTTCTGTA